>JAAUPH010000030.1 GCA_012035435.1 Sphingopyxis sp.
ACAAGGTTCATTCCTGTTGAAGCTGAACCACCTACTCCAGCTAGATTTGACAGTCCACCTAAAGATCCAGCAGCCTCTCCAGCACCTGCCCCGCCGGCCACCCGGTCGCCTTCGTTGACGCTCAGCTGCGTGACGCGACCCGGCACGGCGAAGGCCAGTACCGCTTCCTGCCGCGCCCGCACCACGCCGCTCACCAACGGACCAGAACCCGCAGCGGCCTCACCAACGGCCACGACGCCGACTGCGACCGGCGCTGCAGCTTTGATCTTCTGCGGCGCTTCAGCGCTCCCGCAACCTGCCAGCATCAGCGCCATGGCCAGCGACAAATGTCTGAAATAGCATGGCCGCACCGATAATCCCCTCTGCCACGTGAGCACCCGACTCGGCTTAAACTATACTTATGAGTTCACAAATGCTAGTGTCGGCATCATGACAGCCAAAAATCGTCCGCCACCATCCGGGCGCCGCCCGATCTGACCAAACGTGCAGCGATACTGTCTGCGGCGCAAGAGCTGTTCGCGGAACATGGCTTCACCGCTACTTCGATGGATGCAGTAGCCAAGCGTGCGGGGACGTCAAAACTGACGGCCTATCGGCACTTCGGGTCCAAGGATCTTTTGTTCGCCGAAGCCGTGACACGGCGCTGTGCCACGATGCTCAGCCGCTTCGACGAATCGACCGTCCAAAGCGGAGACGCCCGCGCGGCATTGATCAGCTTCGGTCAGGCGTTCATTACGCTGATCCTCCATGAAGAGGCGCTCGCGGTTCACCGCCTCGTTATTGCTGAACGCGAACGCGCGCCGCAATTGGGCCAGATTTTCCACGCCAGCGCCATCATACCAACCACAGCTCGCTTAGCCGATTTGATCGGGCGCCTCGATCTCCGGGTCGACGATACGGCGATCGCGGCAACCGATTTGCTGGCCCTGTGGCGGGCCAAGCCAATGATGGCCGTCGATATGGCGCTGCCGCACTGGCCTCAATCCGAGCTTGGCGCTCATATCGAGCGTACGGTGGACCTGTGCATGGCTGGCTGGCGTGCGCTTTCTAATTGACGATGTGGCCATTAAGGCACTGATGAGACTAACGTTGCGGCTCGATTTCGAGCGGATCAAACCATTTAATTGACCTATTGTATAATAATGGATATTCTCCTTGTTGAGAGCACCCATAGAGGGTTGCCGTGGGAGGAATCATCATGCGCACATCCAATCGAGCTTTTCTGCTGTCTTGCACCAGTCTGATGGCCGCAATCTGCACACCCGCCATTGCCGCCGCCCAAGAGGCTGACGCCGACGTCGGCGGCAATCCCAATGAAATCATCGTGATGGCGCAAAAGCGCGCTGAAAATGTTCAAGACGTGCCGATCGCCGTGTCGGCCTTCACCGCCGACATGATCGAGAAACAGAATCTGGATGACGCGCTCGACCTTCAGCTGCTGGTCCCCAACCTGTTGATCGTGGGCAATGATCGACCGACGCTGCGCGGGATCGGCAATAATGCCATTTCGTCAACCGCCGACAACGGCACTGGCTCGCTGGTCAATTTTGCGCCGCTCGGTTTCCGCAGCCAGGATGAATTTTACGATATCGAGCGCGTCGAGGTGCTGCGCGGGCCGCAGGGGACGCTCTATGGCCGCAACACCACAGGCGGCACGATTAACGTCCTGACGCGCAAGCCCGGCGATGAATTTGGTGGCTATGTGTCGGCGCAATATGGCAATTTCAACACCCGCCGCGTCCATGGCGCAATCAATGTGCCGATCGACGAAATCGTGCAGTTCCGCCTCGCCGGCTTTTACCTGAAGCGCGACGGCTACACGAAGAATGTCGGAACCGGCAAAGATGTCGATGGCCGCGATCAATATAGCTGGCGTGCCTCGCTGCGCGTCAACTTCACACCCGACACGCGGCTCGACCTGATGTTCAACCGGTCGAGCGAGAACAGCACCCGGTCGCGAGAAAACAAGCGGCTGTGCAAGGCGACTCCTGTATTCGGCTGCTCGCCCAACGAACTCGGCTTCGACTCCCCCGACACCTCAGGTGTTTTGTTCCAAACATTGCTGAATGCCACCAACTTGTTCGCGCTGGGCGGCACACTGTTCACTCCCGGCACCAGCATCTATACTGGCGCCCAAAACCCCAGCGATCTGCGCACCATCGCCAGCGATTATGATGCAAACTTTGTTGGGCGTCAGACCAATGTTACCGCTGAGCTGACCCACACCACCGGCCCGATCACCCTCACCTCGCTGACCGCCTTTTCCAAGGGTCGGCAGGAAGCCCGCACCGATTTCGACAATGCAGTGCTGCCCTTCCGCTTCAACTTTCCGGTGACCTATAATCTTGATCGCGATACGCGGATCACGACCAATCAGCTGCGAACGTCGGACAGCTTCGTCGCGTCGGGCAAGACGCATTATCAGGAATTCCGGGTCATTTCAGACTTCGACGGGCCGCTCGATTTCACCCTCGGCGCCAATTATCTTAAATCGACGAGCGATGCCTCGTTCCAAATTTATCATCCGGGGCTGGAGCTGTTCGCGCGCATCCTCCGCGGCTTCCCGCAGGAAGCCTGGGCGTTCAACGGCGATACCCGCGACGCCAAGACCAAGAGCAAGGCGGTCTTCGGTGAACTTTACTATAACCTCTCCGACGCGACGAAGGTCACCGTCGGGGTGCGCTATACCGACGACGAAAAATCGGCTCGCGGCCGGACCGTCGTTCCGTTTGCGGGCAATCTCGCCGGTGCCTTACCGCCCTTCGGATCGCTGTCGGGCAGCTATGATGCCTTCACGGGCCGCGCGGTTATCGACCATCGATTGAGCGACGATCATCTTATCTATGCGTCGTTTGCGCGCGGGTTTAAGGGCGGCGGTCTGAACCCGGCGGGTTCGGTCGAAGCGACCTTCTCGCCCGAATTCGTCAACGCCTTTGAATTGGGGTCGAAAAACGACTTCGACGCCATCGATCTGCAGGCCAATTTCTCGGCCTTCTATTATGACTATAAAAACCTTCAGCTGGGCCAACGTCGTAGTACGGCGGTGCAGACGATCAACACCGACGCCACCATCTGGGGTCTGGAAAGTGAATTTCTTTGGACCCCGGCACCGGGCCTGATGTTCAACGCCAATGCCTCCTACCTCGACACCCGCCTCGATGGTCTGGCGCCGGGTCAGGAAACCAGTGACCCCGCCAACCCTGCACAATGGAACGGCGTTGGCGCACCGACCAAGACCCCGGAGGTCCGTTTGACGCTCAAGGGCAATGAACTACCCTATGCGCCGAAATTCAAGGTGGCGATCGGCGGCGAATATCGCGCCGAGCTGGGCGACAGCGGTTGGGCGATGACAATCCGCGGCGATTACAGCTGGCAGAGCCGCTACTTCGCTCGCGAATTTAACACCGCCAACGACCGCATCAAGCCGTGGAGCGTGGCTAACGCCTTGCTCCGTCTCAGCAACGGCGGCGACACCCTGTCGATCGAGGCTTATGTGAAGAACATCCTCAACAAGGACAATATCACCAACTCGATTATCGAAAGCGACCTGATTGGCAGCTATCGCAATGCGCGCATTTTGGAGCCGCGCACCTTCGGCCTGATTGGCACGGTTCGCTTTTGAGCCATAGGGCTCCCGGCCCTCTCTCCCTGGTGGTGGCGCATCGATTGCGCCACCACCGCCTTTTTGCCATGCAAGCGATTGGAAGCAATCGAAGATGGGATTATGATGTTTAACCTCAGCGATCATGTGGCGCTGGTAACCGGCGGCAATGGCGGGCTGGGCCTTGCCATGGCGCGCGGCCTGGTCAAGGCCGGAGCATCGGTCGCCATTTGGGGCCGCAATGCCGACAAAAATGCCGCGGCAGTCGTCGAGCTGACCGCAATGGGCGGCAAGGCTGCGGCTTTCGCCTGCGATGTCACCGATCGCGCCTCCTGCGAAACCGCTTTCGCCGCGACGATCGGCCATTTCGGCAAGATTGATAGCTGCTTCGCCAATGCGGGCGGCTCCGGCGTGCGCGGCCCCTTTCACAAACTGAGCGATGCCGACTGGGCCAGCACCAACGCGATCAACGTCGCCAGCGTGATCACCAGCTTTCAGCTCGCGGTCGCGCATTGGCTAGCGCGCAAGGCACCCGGCAAGCTGATCGTCACCTCATCCATCGCCGGATTGATGGGCATCCCGCAAAGCACCGGCTATTCGATGACCAAGGCGGCGGTACAAGGGCTGATCCGCGCCCTCGCGATCGAATATGGCCGTGCGGGGATCCAGGCCAATGCGATCCTCCCCGGCTTCATCGAAACCGAAATGTCACTCGACACCCCGCAATATTTTCAGGACAGCTGCAAACGCCGCGCTGCCTCGGGCGAAATTGGCCAGCTCGAGGATATGGAAGGCATCGCCGTCTATCTCGCCTCACGCGAAAGCCGGTTCATGACAGGGCAGTGTATCGTCCTCGATGGCGGGCACACGATTTTTCCACTTTAGGGACCGGACCCCACAGCGTGATGAGAAGAAGTTTGTGCATCGTGACGGAGCCGATTTTGGCCGAGCGCGAGGAGCGAGGAGTGAGCCATGCCGCAGCATAGGGAGCGACCGGCGACGCTGCGCTCGGCCGAAATCGGCCCGCCCCTTGCCGGGACGCTTCCAGCCGCAATCGCGGTGCACAAACTTCTACTCATCACGCTCTAATTCCGCTTCAGCAGTTGACGACGCGCGACATAATCGAGCTTGAGCTGGGCAAAGGTGCCGATGATCATCGTTACCGTCAGATCCTCCAGCGTTGCCAGATCAAGCTTGTGTCGGTGGAGATAGGATCCCGCGGACGCCGGCAAACCAAAGCTGATGTCGGTCGCGGCGCGCGCGATGTCGAGCGGCAAGTCGAAATGCTCCATGATAATCTCCGTCAGATAATCGACCGCCGCCTCGCGTCCGAAATCGGTCGGATCATGCATTTCGGACACGCTCGGCTCGGCCTGGAGCCGTTCGATGATTAATCCGCGTTCGTTGATGTAGTGCAGGTAGACATGCGTGACTGAGCGCACCAGTTCTTCAAAGGTCATTGCTGCCGCGGCCGCATCGCGCTGCGCCCGCCGTAGCCGACGCATCTCGCGCTTGTAAAGTTCGCGCAGCAGGTCGGTCAGATTGGGGAAATAGGCGTAGACCAGCGACTTGCTGACCCCCGCCTCGCGCCCGATGCTGTCGATGCTCAGCTGCGCTATCCCGTCGCGCGCGACCATTTCGGCGGTATGGTCCAGGATCAGCGACTGTCGCTTTTCCGGGCTGAGACGACGACGAACAGGGGCAGCAGCGGTAGCCATGCTGCAATCGTTACCACATTATCGCCGCGATAAAAGCCACTCCGCTCAGCGCAGCACCTTTACCGATTCCTGCGCCGGAGCCTTGCCGCGCTGGACGAATGCAAAAATATTGCCTTCGGGATCATAGCCATATTGGGTTTGCCAGCCACCGACATTGCAGGGATTGCCCGCCAAGCGCACATCCGCCGCCTTCAGCCGCGCCGCCTGCGCCTTCACGTCGGCGACCTCAAAGGCCACGCTGCTGATACCGACTTCATCAAGCTTGCGGTCACCGATCGGCGCAGGCGTGCGGGGCAGGACATACTCCCACACCTCCAGGTCCATATTGCCGACATTGATCCACCCGCCGCGAATGCTGACCCCATCGATTCCCGCAACGTCATCGAGCCGTGGCCGATTGGCCTGCTCGACGACGCGGTGCGGCTTTCGCCCAACGACGGTGGTATAAAAAGCCAGCATCCGGTCGCGGTCATGCGCGGCATTGGCCACGTGGGTCAGCCACACCGGCTCGCTCCGTTTTGGCGCATCGAGCGATTCATTCTCAATCATAATGCCATTGATGTCGCGGCCATAGGCATAGCGCACGCCATAACCGCCAATGTCCACGCCATCGGCTTTGCCAAAGCGCGACACGACCTCCAGCCCCGCCGCCTTGAACCGCAGGATCGCCGGATCACGCGACGATGATTGGAAGTTGAAATGATTATAGCCCGGACCGATCACCGCCCGCTTCACCGGCGCAGCCGCCTTGCCCGGCTCAAAGTCCATGAGCTGGACAAACCCGGTCGGAAAGGCCAGCACCGCTATATCAACCGACTTATACCGCCGCGACAGCAGCGCCTTGGGGAACTGCGACCCCGGCACGCGATAACGCCGCACCACCGATACCGGCACCGCCTTGGCATAGAAGGCGATAGTCTCGTCGATGTCGCCAACGGTTAATGCCAAATGCTGGATGCCCATGACATATAATCCGTCGACGGGCCTGATCTCACCTGTGCCCTGCGCCAGTGAGGGCGCGGCCAGCGTCAGCGCGGCTATGGCCCATGCAATCCGGATCATGTACCCGCTCCCTTCTTTGGCCCAAAGACCAGCAGCACATTGCCGCCAATCTCGCCGAACTTGTCATAGCCCGAATTGACGATCAGCCGCCCGCCCGCAATGACCGGCCCCGCGCTGTCAATGCTGCCGCCACGCGCCTTGATACCATTGACAGTGGTGAAGTCGCGGATGGTATTGAACGACCAAAGCAAGCGCCCGTCGTGCGCGGCGTAGGCACGGATCAGACCATTGTGCGTGCCCCCGAACAGCACCCCGCCCGACACGGTCACGGGGGCAGAAAAGGCCGTTTCGCACTTGAACTCGCGCTCGGGGCAGGTCTGCTTCTCGATCACACTCCACAGCGGCCTGCCGCTCGCACTGGCAAAGGCGTGGACGCCCGGACGGCGCGGGCCAACCGCGCCCCTGTTGCCCGGCGTATCGGCAATGCCAACAAACAGGGCAGGCCCGTTGCTGGCCATGCCCCAATGGACCCCGCCATTATAGCCGCCCATGCCGGCGCGCTGCTGCCAGCGGATTTCGCCGGTATCGGCGTCAATGCCAAAGATCAGCCCTGACTTTTGCCCCGCCAATATGATATCCCCGCCCTCTCCCGTCTGTGCCAGGATCGGCGGTGCCCCGAAGTCAAGGTCGGGACCATCTTCCTTGGGACAATTGATTCGGTTCGCGCCATTGATACACGACCCGTTCCACGCATCCCCGGCCAACACCTGTCGCACCCAGCGGATCTTGCCCGTTGCCATCTCAACCGCGATGATCGCATCGCTCTTGTCATTCGCAGGCGATGAGTAATTCTCGCCGGTCCCGAAATAGACCAGTCCGCGTTTTGCATCGACCGTTGGCGGCGACCACACCGGTGCGCCCGAAGGACCAAAGGCGGGCCTGCCCTTGCGGTTGGTGCCAAACGCCTTTGCGACATCGGTAGTATGAACCCGCCACAATGGCTTGCCCGTTGCCGCGTCCAGCGCGGTCACCCCGCCGCGGAATGTGCAACAGGTATAATTCTCATCCATCGCACTAATGATCTCGGTCGATGACATCGGCACAAAGATGCGTCCGCCATGCACCGTGGGCGAACCGGTGATCGTTCCCGCCGGATGATCGGCGACCGAGCGTTTCCAGATTTGCTTACCTGTGCGCGGATCGAGCGCATAGACATTGGCCTTAAAGTCTCCAAAATAAAGCCGGTTGGGACGACCTTTGTCATCGAGCCCTAGCGTCGGCGACACCCGCACCTCAGCTTCCGCATCGAAGGTCCAATGAGTGCAGCCATCGGCCAGCCCCAACGCATAAACGCGGCCATCCTGACTGCCTGTGAACAACGCGTCTTCGGTCACCACCGGCTGCGATCGCGCGCGCGCCGCGCCAGGGAAGCCAAAGGCCCATTTCAGTTCAAGATTGCCTACATTGGCGGGCGTAATCCCGCCAACATTGCCCGGCTGATAGCGTGCATTGCTGACGCCATTGCCCCACGCATTCCACAGCGGGCGCGATGCCAGCTGCAGATCAGCGCGGCACGGCTTGCCCGCCGTCGCCTGCGCCCCGCTACCCAGATAGGCCGCGACCAGTTTGCGTTCGTCGGCGGTCAGCGCCTTGCCCTGTTCGCGCATCAGCCCGGTTTCGAGCGAAGCAAGAATAGCTTCCTCCGTGCGCGTGCGTAGTGCTGCGCGGAGCGGTGCGCCGGTGCCCTCTTTGTCATGGCAAGACGCGCAACGCTGGGTATAGAGCGCATCGGCGCGCGCAACATCGGCTTCGGACAATCCGCTGCTGCCACTACAGCCCGTCAGCGCGCCCAGCGTCGCCAGCTTGATCCAATGTCCGCTTACCTGCATCACTCACCCAGTCCGGCCGTTGCGCCCGTTATGACACTCAACCTAGCGTTATTGACAACCATTACAATAGTGATATGACCCCAGTTGTGCGACCGATGCTGATCTTGCTCACCCTGGCCGCGCTGATCGTTCCAGCGCTGGCATTGGCGCGCCCGACTGCGCCAGTCGATCCAGCCATCGCCCATGCCAATAGCGTCCGCAGCGGGCCAATCGCGTATCGTGATGGATGGTATGGCACGGGCGACACGCGGCTGCACTATGTCGAGGCTGGGCGCGGACCGCTGGTCATATTGTACCACGGCTTTCCGTCCTTCTGGTATAGCTGGTTCGATCAGATGGAGGTGCTGAAGCACCGGTACCGCGTCGTCGCGGTCGATGGGCTGGGCGCCAACCTGTCGGGCAAGCCCGATGATCTTGCTCCCTACCGCGTCGCCGCCCTGGCGAAGCAGCTCGACGGCCTTGCGCGCCATTTGAATGGCAAGCGGCGCTTTACGCTGGTGGGGCATGATTGGGGCGCCGCGCTCGCCTTTGCCTATGCCCAGGCTTATCCGGACCGCCTGCGCGGCGTTGCGGGGATCAGTGCACCGCCGTTCAACCAATTCCTTGACCTCGTGCACGGTGACGCTGAACAGCAGGCGCGCTCAGGCTATATGCAATGGTTCCGCTCACTCACGCTCGCAGACATCAAAGCGCAACGTACGGCCACGCAGATTTTTGAAGCCAGCTATCGCAGCTTGATCGCCAGCGGCGCATTGACTGCTGCTGAATCCGACCTGTTCCGCACAGTGCTGTCCGATCCGGCAACGATGAACGGCGGCATGAACTGGTATCGCGCCAACGTGCCACCCTTTGCGGAGATTGGCGACGATGATTTCTGGCCCGCGCGCGAGGTGAAACTGGCGGTGCCGAGCCTGCTGATCTGGGGCAATGCCGACAAGACTTTCGTGCCCTCATTTATCGATCGGTTTCAAGCCGCGGCACCGCAAGCGCAGGTCGTCCGTATCGACGGCGTGAACCATTGGGCCACAATGGAGACTGATCCGACGACGACCAAGGCGCTGGCGGCGTTTGTGGATCGGGTGGCGCGGTAATCACCTGACCTTCGTCATCCCGGACTTGATCCGGGACAACAAGAGAATTCGATGTGTCTCAATTACCCATGCGGCAAGATCAGATATTTATCGCCCGTCCGCTTGGCATTATAGGCCTGCAGCGTTGCCACATCGAGCGCCTGCTCCATGCTCACGCGGTGGCTGTAATAGCTCTTGAACGTCGTGGTCAGCTCATCGACCACCCGCTGGCGCATCCGTCCCACGGTTTCGGCACCGGCCTTTTGCATGAACGGCGTCAGCAGGAACCCCGAGATTGACCAGGAAAAGCCAAAGCTGCGGTTGAAGCTGGTCGGCGCCAGATCAAGCGCGCCATAGATGTACAGCTGCTTGAAACTGTCCGAACCATAGCGGCTGTACGTCGCCATGCGCGCCACCGCCGCCTGTTCCATAGCGCCAAGGATCTGCCCGCCCAGCGATCCGCCGCCAATCGCATCAAAAGCGATGGTCGCGCCAGTCTCGGTCAGCGCGGCGACCAAATCCTTGCGGAATGTCTCACTGTTGCTGTCGAGCACATGCGTCGCGCCGATGCTGCGCAGTAACTCGACTTGAGCCGGGCTGCGGACGATGTTGACCAGCGGAACGCCGTCCTTGGCGCAAATCTTGACCAGCATCTGGCCAAGGTTCGACGCGGCGGCGGTGTGGACAATCGCGCTATGCCCCTCGGCCTTCATCACCTCGGTGAAGGCGAGCGAGGTCAACGGATTGACAAAACAGGATGCGCCATCCTCCGGGTCGGTGCCATCGGGCAGGACCATGCACATTTGCACCGGCAAACAGCGATATTCGGCATAAATTGCACCGCCCAGCATTGCGACGGTCTTGCCGAGCAATGCTTGGGCCTCCGGATTGCTGCCCGCCGCGATCACGACGCCGCAACCTTCGTTGCCGATCGGCATGGCTTCATTGAGCCGTCCGCCCATGGCACGCAATCCGGCAGGCGAAACAGGCGCAGTGACGAGCGGCAACCCGTCGCGCGTGCTCGCCACCGATTGCGCAACGTCCCCGGCCCCAACCAGCAGGCCAAGATCCGACGGGTTGATCGGCGTAGCGAGCACCTTGACCAGCACCTCATGCGGCTTTGGCTCGGGCATCGGTACGCGAGCAAGGCTGATTTCGAGCACGCCGCTATCCTTGATTTCAGATAGGATAGTGAGGTTGGTCGTAGGGAGATCGGTCATTCGGGTTTGTTCCTTTCAATCCATTTGTCCGTCACCCCGCGACGGCGGGGATCCAACTGAGTCTGTTTAAGGCCTTGAGCACCGGAGTTGCATTCCCGCCTTCGCGGGAACCACAAGTTGAGAGGCTAGAAGTTGGACCTAACCCTGTTCGCCACCAGATTGTCGACCACCGACGGATCGGCGAGCGTCGAGGTGTCCCCTAGATTGCCGACGTCATTCTCGGCAATCTTGCGCAATATCCGGCGCATGATTTTGCCGCTGCGCGTCTTGGGCAGGCCGGGCGCAAACTGGATCGCGTCGGGCGCGGCGATGGGGCCGATTTCATGGCGGACCCATTGGCGCAATTCTGCGCGCAATTCTTCACTGTCGGGCTGGCCCGCGTTGAGGGTGACATAGGCATAAATGCCCTGCCCCTTAATCTCATGCGGCATGCGACGACCGCCGCCTCAGCAACTTTGGCATGGGCGACGAGCGCGCTTTCCACCTCGGCGGTGCCCATACGGTGGCCCGATACGTTTATGACATCATCTACGCGGCCCGTGATCCAATAATAGCCATCCTCGTCGCGGCGGCACCCGTCGCCACTGAAATATTTGCCGGGATAGGTGGTGAAATAGGTCTGGAAGAATCGCTCATGGTCGCCCCATACGGTGCGCATCTGGCCCGGCCAGCTGTCGGCCAGGCACAGATTGCCGCTCGCCGCGCCATCGAGCACCGCGCCCTCGGCATCGACCAGCTGCGGGAACACACCGGGCAAGGGCCGGGTCGCACTACCAGGCTTGAGCGGGGTCGCCGCGGGCAAGGGCGCGATAAGCGCGCCGCCTGTTTCGGTCTGCCACCAGGTATCGACGATAGGGCAGCGCCGCTCCCCAACGACGCGGTGATACCATTCCCATGCTTCGGGGTTAATTGGCTCGCCGACGGTGCCCAGCAGACGGATTGAGCTGCGCTGATGCTGCTGTACCCATCCGTCGCCCTCACGCATGAGCGCACGCAGCGCCGTGGGCGCGGTGTAGAATATATCGACGCCCAATCGGTCACACGTTTCCCAAAACCGCCCGAAATCGGGATAGTTGGGCACGCCATCAAACATCACGGTGGTCGCCCCATTGGCAAGCGGGCCATAGACAACATAGCTATGCCCCGTGACCCAGCCCACATCGGCGTGCACCAGAATATTTCGCCATCGCGGTAATCGAACACATCGGCAAAGGTCTTGGCGACCCACAGCAAATAGCCGGCGGTCGTGTGGAGCACGCCCTTGGGCTTGCCGGTCGAACCCGAGGTGTACAGAATGAACAGCGGATCTTCCGCGCTCATCGGTTCGGGCGGGCAGTCGGCGGACACCGTCTCGCGCGCCTCGGCATAGGCCACATCGCGGCCCGCCACCATGGGTACGGCAGCCCCGGTGCGGGCGATCACGATGACGCTATCGACGCAGGGGCATTGCGTCAGCGCGGCATCTACATTTGCCTTCAGCGGAATGGCCTTGCCTCCGCGCATGCCCTCGTCCGCTGTGATCACCAGCCGGGAATCGCAATCCTGGATCCGTCCCGCCAGACTGTCGGGAGAAAAGCCGCCGAATACCACGCTATGGATCGCGCCGATCCGTGTGCAGGCGAGCATCGCCATCGCGGCTTCGGGAATCATCGGCATATACAGCGTAACGCGGTCGCCCTTCCGGACGCCGCGCGCCTTCAGCACATTGGCAAAGCGGCACACCTCGGCATGCAGCTCGCGATAGGTTAGGCGGCGTCCCTCGCCGGGCTCATCACCCTCAAAGATGATTGCGGTCTGATCGCCGCGCGTCGTCAGATGTCGGTCGAGGCAGTTAGCTGAGACGTTGAGCACGCCATCTTCGAACCAGCGGATGCGAAAATCGGCTTCGTCAAAACTCGTATCTTTGACCTTCGTAAAAGGCGTGATCCAATCGAGGCGCGACGCCTCGCGACGCCAGAAGGCATCGGGATCGGCCGCGGCCTCGGCATAGGCGCGATGATAGTCGGCGTCGGTGATCGATCGCGGCGACGCGAACCCCTTTGGTACCGGATGAACTGTCTCGTTCATGCTGCCATCCACTCCTTCGTTGACGTTCACGTAAAGCAGCCGCTAGCGTTGCTGGCAACAGGATAGGGAGAGAAACATGGCCGGTCCACTGCAGGGTATCCGCATCATCGAATTTGCCGGGATCGGACCCGGACCTTTTTGCGGCATGATGCTGGCCGATCATGGCGCAGAGGTCATCCGCATCGACCGCCCCGGCGGCCAGCTCAACCCGTGCGATCCGCTGCTGCGCGGGCGCAAGTCGGTCGTGCTCGATATGAAGAAGCCCGAAGCTGTCGCCATCGCCCGCGACCTGTGCAAATCCGGCCACGGCCTGATCGAGGGCTATCGGCCCGGAGTGATGGAGCGGCTCGGTCTTGGCCCCGATGTGCTTCTCGCCGACAATCCGGCGCTCGTCTATGGCCGCATGACCGGCTGGGGCCAATATGGCAGCTACGCGCAGGCTGCGGGGCATGACATCAACTATATAGCGCTGTCGGGCACGCTGCACACGATCGGGCGCAAGGGCGAACGGCCCGTGCCGCCGGTCAATTATATCGGCGATTTCGGTGGCGGTGGGATGATGCTCGCCTTTGGTATGGCGAGCGCGCTGCTCCATGCCCAGCGCAGCGGCGAGGGTCAGGTGATCGACTGCGCTATGACCGACGGCTCGGCCACCTTGTCGGCAATGACCTGGGGCTTTCACGCGAGCGGCATGTGGCGGGATGAGGCGGGAAGCAACTTGCTCGACGGCGCGGCGCATTTCTATGACACCTATGTGTGTTCGGACGGGAAGTTCATCTCGATCGGGTCGATTGAGCCACAGTTTTATGCGCTGCTGCGTGAGAAAACCGGGCTTTCGGCGGACCCCGATTTCGATGCGCAGATGGACCCGGCGCGCTGGCCAGTGCTCAAGGACAAGCTCACCGCTCTCTTCGCCAGCCGGCCGCGCGACCATTGGTGCGCGTTGATGGAGGCAACCGATGTGTGCTTTGCGCCAGTTCTATCGCTTGCCGAGGCACCGCAGCATCCGCACAACGTCGAGCGCGCAACGTTCATTCAAGTGGGCGGGGTGACCCAGCCCGCACCCGCGCCGCGCTATTCCGGGACGATGACCGCTCACCCTGCCCCGCCGCCTGCTGCTGGCAGCGATGGGGCGGATTTGCTGGCGGGGCTGGGGTATGATGCGGCGCGAATTGCGGCGCTGACGGAGTGGCTCGGAACTCCGCCCACGGAGTGCTCAAATCTACGAGCTTTCGGAGAATGATCGGGTTTTGCTGA
>JAAUPH010000031.1 GCA_012035435.1 Sphingopyxis sp.
CTTGGGGAGACCCCGCCGGCGTGGCCTTGCCCGCAGCCCTTGCTGGCGCATCAGCCGCTCGATCTTGTGCAAACCGCAGCGGTAGCCTTCGGCCAAGAGGTCATGCCAGACGCGCCTCGCCCCATAGCCGGAAGCGCCGCCCATCCCCCTCTCCGGGGACGGCCACAAAAACGCCGGCGCACCCGCGTCGTCCAAAAATCAGTCGAATATCATTGAAAGCCCATCCCGCCGCGCTGCGGGCGAACAAGATCTGCACGCTTGCCCGGTGCGACGCCGACGGACGCCCTGCGCCCGGGCCTGTGGGCCAGCGGGCGTCCGGCCAGGAGAGAGGCAAGAGTGCCTGCGGGTCAGCACAAAAACGCCGCACCCTCAGGAGCGCGCAGCGCGGGACAGAGTGCGTCCCTAGAATCTCCCGCTCATTTTCGAGCGGCCATCAGGGCCGCCACTTCACCTTGCGCCAGCGATCGTCACCGACAGGCCGAGACGGCGAAGGCGGCTCGGTGGAGCGATTCCGCGCAGACGGGATCGCGGAATAGAGCGCGATGCGGGCTTGCCCGCAGGCGCTTTAGAGTAGACTTCTCACCTCAACACTTTTAAGTGTTGCAGATCAACACGGAGAAACGAGAGCTGCCCATCCTTTACACCCCAGGCCAGTTGATGGCGGCGCTCGGTCTCAGCAAACAGCGCTGGCGAACAATCCGCGCTGCCTTGCCTCCGTTGGAATCCGGGCCGGGCCATGCTCCGTGCTTCAGTGCTGGGCATTTCGTTGCTGTGGGCGTTGCAAAGCTTATCGCGGATCAGATGGGCTCGCCGCTTTCAGCGCTTACACCGGTCGCAACTGCTTTGTTCGAGTCATGCGCCGCTGTACCATGGTTCCAGCTTGAGCGGTCACGAATTTCAATCGTAATCAGCGAGCAAAAGGTCGAATTGCTGGCAGCCGATGGCGCGCGAGCGCCAGCGGATATGGAAATTCTGATCGCGTTAGAGCCAATCACGCGTGCGCTGCGCGAGCGGTTACTGGACGTGGACGTCGACCCGCAGCACAGTCTAGCGCTTTCGCCCGTCATCGCTGCCGGACAAAGGCGATGAACGCGTTTGACATCATAGACCGCGAGACGATCACTCTCGGGTATCGACGGGACGCAATACGCAGGAATTACGCGTACAGCGATCTTTGGGGGCCGGCCGCGACGGTCCGCACGGTGCCATTTGCGGCGTTCACGCAAACTCCACCGTCATATCGCTCCGCCGCCTTCGCCGCTGTAACCGCGGACGATCGCGACGAAGCATCGGTGGTCGGCGAACACAAGGCGCTCGGCGCCCCGATCATCCTCTTGATCGCCGGAAATGATGTGTCCGTTTGGCAGATTCATGCCAGCAAGACACCGGAATTGAAGGCAAGAGCGGGGCTGGAGGCGCTGCCCAGATATTTTGCGGACAACAAAGCGAGCTGGGCACCGGATGCCATTCATCGCGCCAAGTCGATCGGTCAGATCGAGCCGCAATTCCAGCTAGACTTTGTCGATGCCGGACTGATTACAGCCATTGAAGGCGAAGTTCACGCCAAGCTTGATCGTCTCCTTCACGAAGCGCTCGATAGTTCGATGAAGGCAAGTGACACGGACACTGGCGCGCGCGCGCTGTTCCGTGGTGTGTTCAGGTTGCTTGCGGCAAAGATCCTGATTGATCGCGGACATCCCAGCGCATCGGCTTGGGCTGACTACAGCGTTGAAATGGTCTTGAACTCGATTGGACAATATTATCAGCTCGATACGGCAGGAAGCGACGATCCCTGGCCCGGATCGGCAAGACTGGCTGAGGCATGGACCACGCTTAGGTCCGGGTTGAATGTCGCAAATGTCTCTGCCGACGACTTGGCGTATGTCTATGAAAACACGCTCGTAACCCCTCAAGCACGTCGCGATTTCGGGACGCACAGCACCCCAAGGCATGTTGCCGAATATATTGTGAGGAGGTTGCGCCTATGGGAACATGGCACCCAACTTCCGAAGGTTTTTGAGCCATTTGCGGGCGCGGGTGTCTTTTTGGTGTCGGCCTTGCGGCATATGCGGGACGGCTTGCCGCACGATTGGACCGACCAGCAACGCCACGACATACTAGTCAAGCACATCAGAGGGTCCGAGATCGATCCCTTCGCCTGCGAGGTCGCCAAGCTATCGCTGATCCTGGCAGACTATCCCAACGCCAACGGATGGATGATCGAGGAAGCCGACCTCCTGCAAAATGGCGCGCTGGCGAGCCGCGTGGAAGGGGCAAATGTAATCCTGTGCAATCCGCCATTCGAGAGTTTGGACGCAAATCAAAGAGCGATTTACACCGATGCGGCGGAAATCAACGCAAACAAGGCAGTTTTCGCACTGGAAACAGCACTCAGGGCAAAGCCGGACGCGTTGGGGTTTGTTGTCCCAAGGGCGTTGCTCGTGGACCGGCGCTATCGCACCCAGCGCGCGGCAATCGAACGGCAGTTCCGCGATGTCGAATTGGTTTCGTTGCCTGATGGTGTGTTCAACGTATCGCAGGCGGAAACCGCCTTGCTCATTGCTCGCGGCAAGCCAGCAGAACGAAGCGCGCAAGTCGTGCGGGCCAGCGAAGTCGATGACCGTGATCGCCGAAGTTTTGTCCAGACCGGAAAGCCGTCCCGAACGCGTGAAATTGTGCGCCAATGGTCGCCATCAAGCGAAGGGAATTTATGGGTGCCTCCGCTCGCTGCGATCTGGCAGCATCTCAGCGAACTGCCGACCCTGGGTCAACTCGTCGAGGGACATTGGGGTATCCGCTGGAACGATGGAAATCAGTCGTCCCATTGCAGCGTGTCCCATTTGCCAGATTGGAAGCGAGGTGTCTTCACTGCCCAGGACCATCGACAATTCCGCGTCGGGGAAAGTGGATGGCTCGATGTTGATCCCCGCACAATATACGGCGCGGCCAACTTGCCCTGGGATCAACCAAAGATACTCTGCAATGCCATCAGGCTGAGCCGCCGGTATTGGAGGCTGGCCGCCGCTGTTGATCGTACAGGCTTGGTCGCGTCGCAGCAATTTATCGGCCTTTGGCAGCGCCCGGACGCAGGTGATTTGGACCTCGACGCTCTCGCTGCGGTGATCAACAGCCCGGTTTTCAACGCGTTCGTGTCCGATTATTCCTTCGACAAGCGGTTCCGGATCAAGACGATATTGAATGCGCGCATTCCCACCATCTTGCCACCGAGGCTAGGCGATCTTGCCCGAGAATATTCCGCTCATGCGGCGAGCGGAGCGCAATCATCCGAGCTTGCCAAGCAATTGATGAATATCGATGCCGAAATCCTTGCGGCATATGATCTTCCCCCTCGGCTGGAGCGGATGTTGTTGGCTGCATTCGATGGCAGCGACAGGCCAGTGGCTCATGGATGGTCAGGCTGGGGATTGGATGCCAGCGGCCCGGCGTTCAGTCTCGGTGAACATTTGCGGGGCCTTCCTGAGTCTGCCGGAGGCGGCTGGCTGGGACGGAAAATGCAGCCCGTTTCCAATGAAGAGGGAGCGCTAGTCGCTCCATATCTCCCGTAACCGCATGGAAGGATTTCTTCTCGATACGTCTGCACTCTCCACATATCTAAATGTGGAGCATCCGAATCATGCCAGCGCGGCGAAGGTCTTTGCCTCGTTGGATCCGGACTCTTCGGTTTTCGTTTCAATCGTTAGTCTAGGGGAACTGGAATTTGGGGCTCGGTTGGCTGAAGCTGCGTCGAGTAAGCGCATGATCGAGTTTCGAGAGCGATTGAAGATCACGGCTCAGTATGCGCCGCTTGACATAACCCGCCATACGGCTGCGGTTTACGCCGAATTGCGCAGCTTGGTCGCGCTGAAGGTCAGGCGAAAGGCGAACAGTCAAAAGCCATCTCGGTGGCTAGAAGATTGGATGGATGCCAATACTGACAAGCAGTTGCAGATTGATGAGAACGATCTTTGGATTGCGGCGCAGGCGAAAGAGCGCGACTTGACGTTGATCACCAATGATCGTGATATGGAAGTGTTCACGGGCATCGATCCCGACATTCGATTGCTAAAAACTTACGAATAGAAGTCGCAAGCCGCGTGATGTGGCAGGGTGGTGGTTAAAGCATCCTAAAGCTTGTCGAACAGTATCAATGACGAGGCCTTGCGGTAACGATCCATCGTTTGCTCGAAAATTTCATCAATCTGGCCTGCTTGAAAATAAGGCAGCAATTCTTCGTAGTGCGCGCGTGCCGCGACGCGCGATACCGAGCGGCCTGATCCAAGACGCGCCGCAAGGTTTTCTGGGCTATCGGAACCCTCGCGGACACAGCTCCCCAAGGTTGCAAGCGTGATTGGGAAGGTGGCGTCTTCGTCGCCATTTTGTGCGGCAAGCAAACGTGCAGGCAGGCCTGCAACGAACGCAAGGTCAGGCACGATACGAAGCACGAAGTGACGCGAATATTCGCACTTCACTGCGTCTTCCTTCGGATGCGATGTTTCGATGACATTAAACGGCAAGCCCGCCATGCATTTCTGGAGCATGTCGGCGATTACGGGCATGGCAAATGCGCCCCGTTCCTGATCAGATTGGAGTTTCTTGTAATCTCCGCTGAACAGGCCTTCGACGTTCTCGGGCCGGACCAGTTCCAGCAGCTTGGCAGGATTGGTTTTCAGCCAGTCCATCAATGTTTTGATGGCCGCCGCAGTAGTCTCGAAATTTTCGGCCGCGCTGAAAAGGGAGATGATCTCGCGGAGGATATCCACCGATACACCGGTCAAACCTGATACCCGATCAAGCCATTTTTCTACGCCGTCGGGTTCTGCACTCTTTCGAGCTGCAAAAGCTGCGGCTACGCGGGTTTCGACCCAATCTTTGTCGCCCTTCTGCCTTGCGCGAAACGCGGCGAAGGAACGGGAAATCACGTCCCTAATTGGCGCGTCGGTTCCGTTCTCGTCGGATGCTGGCAGGCGGCTCAGGAAGTATGCTGGCATTCCCTGCTCGAATGCGCCCGCATGGATTTTATCGAGCAGCATCGTGGTTGGATCGTCGATGACAAGGCATTGGTCACTTTGCGAGAAAATCGACTGCAAAGTCATCCAGTGCGCGTTGATGAGGTTGATCGCGGGAAGCGGGTTTGGTGATGACGGCGCGCTGTCGTTGAACCACGCGATCAAACGGGACATTTCAATCGGGACGGCTTCCGACGCTGGTGCCTCGAAATGCACACGGGGCGCATGGAGTGCGCCCGAAACGATCTGCATGGCATCTTCGTGCGTCCGGTAGCGCCCGACATCGGTAATGTCGCGACGCCCGTTCATCAGCATGGCGTGCCATGCGAACAGGGTCTGGTCGTCTAGCGGCGCTGCATGGCTACGATATACATCGGCCATGAGTTCGGCGGCCCCGGCCTCTGCCGCGCTGGCGCGACGCGAATCCGTGGCAAAGCCCAGATGGCGCGCGAGCGACGACTGGATGCTGGCGCGGTCGAGGATTTCGCCCTCGATTGCGGAGCTATCGACAACTTCCTGCGAGATGAGTTCGATGGTCAGGCCATCGCGCTCATCAGCGTCAAGATGGTGCAGCGCGCCAACGACGACGCCCGAACCTTTCAGGAACTGCTCTTCCGACGCACGGATGCGATCCGCGTCGAAGCGGAAACCAGGCCAGTCGGGAAGTTGCCAATTCCAGCGCATGATGGATAAGACGCCTTTCTATCAATCACGATATAGCATAAAGATGATTGATAAAGCGATAGCCGATCAATCATCAGGAGGATGACGCTGCGCGGCGCTGTTTACGGCGATGGCCAAATCCCGTGCGGGATACCTGCGGCCACCATGACAATGCCGTTCGATTGTCATTTCGCGGACGCGGGGTGCGGCCCGAACGGGCCGCCATGCCCCGCTCGGACATGACCCCGCCACCGTTCGGCGGCGTCAATGGATCATGCCGAAAGGGGCTGGTGCGGACGGGGGGACTTGAACCCCCAAGGGCAATGCCCGACGGATTTTCTTACCCTCTACGGCTTTCGCCGCCGCCCGCCACCCTTGATTGGGCTGGGGCGTTTGGAGTCTGGACTATCCCTTCACCGTGCCACGACAAGCCGTGGGTTAGGTGCTGCCCGTCTAGTCTCTACACCTTCCGTAGCGCTTTCGCACTGCGGCTTGGCTCGGGATTGCCAGTTGAGAGGTTTCCCCGAATTTGAGCAGTTCTGCATCGCGCGTTTCCCCGCGAGCACTCAAGTTTGGTCTAAGTCCGTTGCGTCTACCGATTTCGCCACGTCCGCATTTCCAAGGCGACCTATAGAGGGGCGATTAACCTTAGCCAAGCGAGATAATGGTCAGCCATCGTCGCGCAATGTTGATTTTTTCAATAGCTTGGGCCGGACCTTGCGAACATTGACGGCTGATGCGTCAATAGTGTTCGTCAAATGGCGGGCGTAATGTTTCTCAATCATCTCGACACTTGTGCGGCAGTTCTTGGCAACCTGATAGATGTCGGCTCCTTCAAGCAAACGAAGGCAGATGTAAGTATGCCGCAGACTGTAGCAGGTGCGGACATGACCATCGCGGTCGAACTTCAGGTTCAGTTCGTCGAGCAGCGTGTTCATAAGGTCACGAGGCGTCTTCCCGAAAATCCGGTCGGTTGGCTTGAGTCCCTTGCGCCTGGAAATGCGCTCGAAAGGCAAGATCGCGCCGGGCATCGACTTGCAAAAGCCAACCCCGCGCTTGCCGCGCACCTCGATCTCAAGGATGCGCTCGCCAGTCGACTCGTCGTTCACGATCTTGACGTCGCGCAGCTCAAGTCGCGCGGACTCATCGGGGCGAAGCCCGGTGTTGCCCATGAACAGAACATAGTCGTGAAAATTTTCGCAGACCGTGCGCCAGCGCGGCTTTGGCGGGTTCTTCGTCCGCTCGCGTGTGGCCTCGTAAAGCATCCTGTATTCCTCTGGCGAGAACCAGGCACGATGTTCCAGCTTTCCGGAAGCCTTGTAGGGCGCGGACATATCCGGGATCGCCGCGATCCAGCCTTTGCGGTTGGCAGTTTTCAAAATTTGCCGCAGCGTTACGATTTCGTGGTGCAAAGTGGAACGAGCTGGCTTCTTGGGTTTGCCGGTTTTGGGATCGACTCGCGACGTCTGACGGTGGACCCGATATTCCTGCACCTTGCCGGCCGAAATTTCTTGAATCGGAGTGTCGCCAAAAAACGGCGTCAGGTGAAGACGGATGATTTCGGACTTCGACTCCACATAGTCCGCATTGCGCTCGCCGAGCGTGATGACCTCGAACTCATCGGTGAACGCTTTGGCAGCGTCAGCAAAACTTGGACCGCTCTCCGCCAAAACCGACGAGCAGTTGTGTCTTGCGTCCCAGGTATCAACATTTCGGCATGTCCTCGCTCTCATCCGTTGCAGGTCGGGCATAGCTATCGAAGTAGCGCTTGTATGTGTGAGTAAAATTTCGCGAACCGCGATAGGTGACTGTGAAGGATTGATTTTTCACAATATTGGTGATCGCCCCTTCAATCGATACAATGCGATCGCGGACCGGCGGGTTGGCGCTATTATCGAAGGCGGATGGAAACGAAATATATTCGCCCGGTGCCTCGGCGAATAAGCCCGTAATCGCGGTCGTCGCACATTCGTAGCCGTCCTCGAACGATCTGCTCGTCGAAACGATGACCGGGATATCATCCAGGAAATCATAGGAAACGGAACACTCAGGTGGCTCTTGCGATCCACCTTCAATGGCGAACGGGGCTTCGTGGACCGCGCGCAGTTTATATCCGTCGGGCACGAGATAAAATATGCCGAGAGTACCACTCGCATGCTGCGATGGCGAAAGGTCGACACCCGGTGCCAGCAATATGGCGGTGTCTCCAAGACAAATAAGCTCGCCGCCCGAAAACCGCACCTGTCGACCCGCACTGGATATAATCTCGTGATTTGGGTCTTCGCCAAATATTGCGTCGAATGCCAACTCGATTTGCCGAGCTGCAGGCAGAGATTTGATCGAATTTTCCGCTATGTTGCCCAAAGCGCTTTGCGGTGCATTACCACGATGCGACGGTTGAGAAAGGTGACGCACCGCTGCCTCGGCATCCACGACATTGCCGCTGAACGGCAGCGGAGAAATCGCCAGCAGAGCTATCAAGATTTCGTGCATTGCCCCGATGGCTTCAACGGCCAGACAGTTTTTGGCAAGAATCAAAAGCGTATAGGTACATTTGCGGGGATATTGGTGTTAGGGGGGGGCTGAAGTCCGGAATTAACCCACAGAACCGGAGGCCTATGGCAGGTAAGTCGATGAAATTGAATGATGATCCACACAGCTGCAAGAAAATTGTGGTCGGCGACGACCACCCTCTTTTCAGGGAAGCGCTGGGCCAGCTCGTCGGATCGCTGTTTCCAGATGCGGACATTGATCTGGCCGAGACTATGGGGGATGTAACGAGGCTTGCAGCGACAGATGGGCCACCTGACCTATTTCTTCTGGACCTTCTGTTTCCTGGCATGGACATCGTCGTATCGTTGCCGGAAATAAGAAGGAAATATCCTCGGGCTTCCATTATCCTGATTTCAATGGTCGATAATGACGCAACCATAGAATTGGCGATGCGCAGTGGTGGGGATGGTTTCATTCACAAGGCGGTCCCGAGAGATCGCTGCATCGCTGCAATTCAAAGGGTTCGCGATGGCGACTATGTCATCGAACGCGAACACAGTGCAAACGCTCCTGATTTGGTATTGAGCGATGGCGGAATTTCATTGACAGCCAGGCAGCAGATTGTGCTCGAAATGTTGGAGCGAGACGCGCCCAATAAAGTTATCGCAAGGGAGCTTGGCATCTCGCATCTTACCGTGCGCCTTCATGTTTCAGCATTGCTGCGTATATTGGGCGTCTCAAAACGCAAAGAAGTCGCTCCAAAGGCAAAGCTGCTCGGGCTAATCGACCGTTAATGCCCTTAATGGGACGGCGAGGCTGATTGACCCTAGGACCGACCTCAGTTCCGCCGGGCTAACCGGCTTTTTCAAAACTGTGACCCCATCGGCAGCGATTGCCTCCCAGATCTTCTCGCTATCATGCCCAGTGATAACCACCACTGGAGCGGCCGGTCCAACTGTGTCGCGGAATGCGGCGATGCAATCTGCACCCGTCCGACCTTGACCTAGATCGAAATCGGTGACCAAAAGATCAAAATGCGGCTCGCCCTCGTCCGGCGCCCAGCCACAGATTACGCATTCTGTATTGGTCAGGCGCTCAATCTCCGGATTGGCCACACCCGCCGTCACATGGTGACTTTCAACGATGCACCCCCACCGTGCGAGCATCATCGCTGTGGCATCCAATGTATCCTTGTCGTCTTCAACCAGCAGGATACGCAGGCCCTCCAAGGGACTTGCAAAGCCCTCTGCTACATTGCTGGACTTACTGAGCGGAGGAACATCTTGCAGCACTACTACGTCCAAACCGGAAATCGCAACGCAAGTGCCTCTTCCCACCCTTGACCTTATATCCACGCTCAAGCCCAATAAATTGGCCATGCGCTGCACGATTGACAGACCAAGCCCAACGCCCTTGCGGTCGGGGTCACCCAATTTTCTGGCCTGATAAAATTCATCAAACACATTGGGCAAAACGTCGTGTGAAATCCCTGGGCCTCGATCCCAGACCTCGATGGCAATGCTGTTACCATGGGTTCTTGTACCAAGCAGCACAGCTTTGCCGTCGGAGTATTTTATGGCGTTCGACAGCAAGTTTTGAACCATGGACTTCAACAAAATCCGGTCGCTGTTCACGGCGCGACGGGTTGAGGCCAGCCGAACTTCGGCAGAAGCCCAATCTGCCATCGCTGCATTCTCTGCAAGGACCTCATCCAACAGCTCACCGAGATGGAAGGGTTTGAAGCGAGGTGCCAACCTGCCGCTGTCTAGCATCGACAGGTCCAGCAATGACCGAAACAGGTCGGATACGCCGCCAAGTGATCGCTGCACACTTTCGACCATGACTTTCTGATCGGATTGCAAATTGCTGCTTGCCAAATTCCCCAACACCAAACTCGTAGCGTGCAGTGGCTGCCTCAGGTCGTGACTTGCCTGCGCCAGAAAACGCGATTTCGACGCGCTCAGCTCTTCGGCATGCTGGCGGGCGCGATCGACACGGCCCAACAAGGCCAACGCATAGAACGGAACCACGAGCACCGTGAGCGACAAGGTAATTGCTACATTCGCCTCAATAACAGGAGGGATCGGGTAAAAATAAACATAGATCAATGCAGTTTGGGTTGCTAGCATCGCCAATATTAAATAAAACTTCCCGTAACGCAAGCCGTTGCCGACAACAATCCACACCAGAACTGCATAAAGTGGCAGAAGGCCTACCGGGTTACATACTATCGAATATGCTATTGCAACGTTATCAAGAGCAATAACAATTATTCTCCGAATTGGATAATGACCGGGAAAGCGCCGAGCAAAACAATATATGATAGAGCAGGCTATAAGATACTGTGATATGACAATATTAATCTTCCATACCCATATTGGAACATCAACATTGCTTTCCACAAAATAGCTATAAGACATCATGTAGACAAAAAATATGCCTACGATCGCAAATCGTACATGCGACTGATCAAGCTCGGCAGAAGCATCTCCAACAGCAGTCGAGGGCTGGAGCCTGAAGGCCTCCACCGGATTCAGATATTTTCGCCATTCACCTATCATATGGTCATCCGGCCGCCAGTGTGATTGCATCGGCTAAAATCAAACGATCGGCTTTTATAGTGAGCGTCTTTTGATCTGCTAGGTGACTAGCATGCCGATGGGAAAATGGGCAACCAATTCGGTGGCCATCTCTGTCAACCAAGCCCGCGGCATTGTGGTTTTTCTGAAGCCGCAATGCCTAGCGCTCGCGCCGCATGCGCAACGTCCTGTCCAATTTCGCGACTGGATCGGCAAGCGCATGGCGGAGCGCATATGCGGCTGACCCAGTTAGCTATCGCACAATTCCGGGCTGAACATTGATCGCCTGGGTGCATCGCGCCTTATTGTCGATTTCGTTGCCCAGTCGTTCACCTGCATTGCCTGCAGTTTGGATTGCGCCAGCGCCTCGTTTTAGCTTGTAAGCGCCCAAGCCCCCGAGCATCCTTCCCGCGCTTGAGGCCAAGCCACCTTTCAGCCCTTTACAGCCGCTTTGGTCGACCACTTCGACCAGATGGATTTTTGGGCTGTGAACTGCAGCTTGTGCCCCTGGTTGATTTTGCGCGACCGCCGGTTCGTTGCTTCCGCCGATCAGTGCCAAGGAGGCAAGGCTGAAAAAAGCAATTTTTTTCATAGAACTACCTTTGTATCTGGTTGATGCTGCATTGCGTCACCACCGGAGCGCAGCTTTTCGCGCCCCAATCGGATTTGCACTTGGCCACTGCATTGGACTGTGTTTCGTCGAACGTGGTGCCATTGTGAATGGTTTCCTTACCCGCCGCCGCAATTTTGGGGTCCGATACGCGCGCAACTGAAACGCATTGATTCAAAAAAGTCAGGTAGATCGTGCAATTCTGTCCGCTGTCTTGGCAGGCCTTCACTAAGGCTTTTTTGGCCTTTTCTTCCTTTGCGTGCCCTGTAGCAACCAACCAATCCCGAGTCCCGGTGTTCACCGCCAATGCGCCCCAGTTTTTCAAGTAAGTCACACCTGGCGGGGGCGGGATTTGGCATCCGAAGTAGGTCGGCTCCGTTCCCTGTGGGCACTCGATGATGATCGGTTCATCAACCTGGGCACGCAACGCGTCATGGCTGACGCCAGCGGCCACAAGGGCCGCGAACCCGGCGATGGCGACACGCACCGGAACTGCAAATTCAAACTTTTTGGCCACGCCCAGCTCCAATATAATTCCAATTTGAAGCAGAGACTATCACTGAAAGTGAGGCAAATTTTAGCCCGAACAATGCACTAGTGCACTTCCCAGACATTCAGTAGGCCGCTCTGTTGCTGGCAAATCAATCGGAAACGTCCGTCGCCTTAATGGTCTGGACGGCCGACCACATTCGGCCGCAAATTCGTAATAGGCAGCCGCGATCTTGTAACTGGTCCAACTAATTTGCCTGCCGCTCGATAGCTAGAATGTGCCGTACAAGGAACGGCATCGAAGGCTCAGCACGGCGCAGTTCAGCCAACGCTCCTTTTTGGTCACCGAGCGCGAGCATAGTTTGCGCTAGGGAGTAGCGGAAGTCGGCGAAGTCCGGATGTTTATCTACGAGCGTTTGCATAGTTCGTTTCCCCGATACGGCGAGCGCTCTCGGGTAGCCATGTTTGAGAACAAGGTCCGCTTCGACGCGAACCAAAAGTGATGTTGCGAGTTCGAACCGGGGTGAAGACTGTGCGAGACCTTCCAATTTACGCCGCGCGCTTTCCAAATCGGCTCTGTCGCCTCGCCGCCAATATCGGAGTGCCTGCATATAGGATTGCTGAATGTCGGTTGTTTGCGCAGGATAGCCTGCTGCGCCAAGATCGCCACCTAACGCTGCCACAAACGCCTGGATGTGGTTTTGGCTGGCGCATCGGGAAAGATCCGACTGGAGAAGACATCGTTCACCATTCGGGTCTCGCCATTGGGGCTCGGAGCTCGCTGGTTGTCTATCCCGATGCACGTTACACCGTCAGCGTACTTTCGAATGCCGAATGGGTTTCTTCGATCGAGCAGACGGCATCCATGCTTGCGGCACCTTTTCGTACCCGCCCAAATAAATTGGCATCACCCTGCCCAATCTCGGTCGCCAGATATGAAGGCACTTTTGGTGCGGACAAAATTGCCGGTACGGCAAGCTTTTCGATAGTTGACGGACAGTGTCGCGGCGTTCTCAGCACGGATAACGCCGCTGGCGCTTGGTTCAACGGCCTCTTCCAAAAAGATGCGGAGCAACTGCAAATATTTGCCTTAACTGAGGACGGTCGATTTGGCCGGAGCGCTCTGGTCACCCCGAGCGGAATCTATGATTTTGCACTCAAGGCGGATGGAAGCTATTCTGCAGTCTTGGGCGCAACGCGGGCCTTCACTGTTCGCTTCTCCAGCAATACAGCCGGGTCCAGCGGCGACCGTTGATGGATGCTGTTGGCAAACCCAGCCGGTGCAACGACTTTCAATATGGGGCCGTGCCGTCATGTGTTTGTGGTGCGGGGGCGTCGATTGGTTCGGGTCAGCTTTTGATCAAGGTCAGTGGAGCCTGCAATGCCATGGAGGGTCTTGGACCACTGACGCGTTGCATTGCATATGGAAAAGCTGGCTCGAAAGTCTGGTGCCTCATGGGCTTCAGCCGCCGCAGGCTAACCGTTGCATCGCGCGTTCGGGCATAGTTGTTGCGGTGGGCCACGCTGTGCCCGGCTTTCATATTGGCGATGCGGTTATCGCCGTGTCCGATCAACAGTTGCCTCATGATGCAGGATATTGGGTGGCTGAGGCAGGTCAGCCGATGGCGCGGATCCCAGCAGGTCTGCTGGTCCCCGATATAATGGCTTTGACCAAAGGCGCAGCGCTGGCAATGGGGTGTGTCTGATACTCTGTGTAAGCGGGAACCGGGTCATGTGTTTCGGTCTCAGCTAGCTGAGACCGAAAATCGGTCGCCAAACAGGATGGCAAACTGGCTCATTGCGGCAGTCCATGCAATCGGT
>JAAUPH010000032.1 GCA_012035435.1 Sphingopyxis sp.
GTTCCAGGTGGCACCGCCGCGCGCAAGATTTTGAGCGAGCCATGCTTCCTGTTCGCGCCCCAGCACTTCGGCTTTGGGTTCCGCGACCCCCGCGCATGCTGCCTTAAAATCATCCCCGCACGGCTGATCGGTACGAAATTGCCGCGTGTCGAGCAGTTGCATGTTGAGCAAATTGCCGACGCGCAGTTCGCGGTTCAACCCGACCATCGGGCCGCTCGGCATCAGCGCCCTGCGCACCGGCATATGTTCGTACCACACCTGTAGCGCCGCCTGTTTGCGTATCCGGAATATGTCCGTCGGAGTGGGATCGGTCGGATCGCCCCACGAGGGCCACCAATTATCATGGTCGCCAACCCAATTATTGTCGATCTCGTGATCATCATAGCTGGACAGAAAGGCGTGGCGCGAGCGGGCGGCCTGAAGGTCGATGTCGCCCAGCTGCTGGCATAGGCATAGCGGAAATCGGCGACGTTCATCAGACCGCGGATACCGCTGGCGCGGACCGGACGGGTGGGCAAGCCATTCTCGTAGGAATAGTCGATCGAATATTCGTAGATGAAATCGCCATAGTGATAGACGAAGGCCAGATCTTCCGCCGCAAGATGCCGGTACGCGCCGAAAAAGCCCTGCTCATAATGCTGGCACCCGCAGACGCCGAATTTCAACTCAGATACCGCAGCGCCCGCGGCGGGCAAGGTGCGCGCCATCCCGCGCAAGCTGCGTTCGCCATTGGCCTCAAAGCGATAATAATAGGGCCGGTCCGGTTGCAGCCCCGCCACTTCGACATGGACGCTGTGGCCAAGTTCAGGCCAGGCCGTCGCGGTGCCGCCGATGCGATCTTTGGTGAACGCGGTGTCGCTCGCCACCTCCCATTCGACCGTCATCGGCGCGCGCGTCATGCCGCCGTCGGGAGCCAGCGGATCGGGCGCGATGCGGGTCCAGATGACGAAGCCATCGGCGCTGGGATCTCCAGCCGCTACGCCCAACGAAAAGGGAAAATCTCGCCAGCGGCTTTGTGCGCGCAAAATGCCGGGGGCGGCAACACCGGCCGCGGCTGCCCCTGCAATGAACAGACGGCGGTTGAACATGCAGCATCCCTCTTTGGCCCAGCGAATCGCTCCGCCGCCAATAGCCTAGCGGCCCGACGCGGCTATGACATTATGTGGTACGCAGAAAAATTTAGCCGAGCGAGCGAACTGCCGTCAGCGATGAAATGCCGTCAAAGGGCACGATGCAGCCAACGCAGCCCTTGCCAACCGAGGGCGAAGGCGCGCGCTTGCGCGGCTCGCTGGGTTTGCGGACGGGGGGCTTAGATTGCTGTGACGCCGCTTCCTTGCAACTGGGGGTAACGGGCGCCGCTACTGCCGGTACGGCCAGAAGCGCGGCAACAGCGCACAGGAGAACAACAGTCTTCACAACGTAAGAATGTCGTTTTATTCCCAATTTGTCAATTGTGGCACTGGCCGCATCACACGTTAAACTTGAAGTGCAGCACATCGCCGTCAGCGATGACATATTCCTTGCCTTCCTGACGTAATTTGCCTGCATCGCGCGCCGGTCCTTCACCGCCCAGCGCGACATAATCGGCAAAGGCGATGGTTTCAGCGCGAATGAAGCCGCGCTGCATATCGCTGTGGATTTCGCCTGCGGCTTCGGGCGCCTTGGCGCCCTTGTGCACGGTCCAGGCGCGCGCCTCTTTGGGGCCGACGGTAAAGAAGGTAAGGAGGTCGAGCAGCGTGTAGCCCGCGCGAATAATGCGGGCGAGGCCCGCCTCGTCCAAACCGAGCTCGGTCAGAAATTCGCCGCGATCTTCCACGGGCATGGTGACGATTTCCGCCTCGATCGCTGCCGACACCACTACCGCCTGTGCGCCCTCGGCGGCGGCTTTTGCGAATATGCGCGCGCTGTGCGCGTTGCCGTCCGACGCCGCGCTTTCCTCGACGTTGCAGACATAGAGCACCGGTTTGGACGTCAGCAATTGCGCCTGCGCGAAAATGCGCGCTTCGTCATCGCCATCGGGAACGGTCAGCCGGGCCGGTTTGCCCTCGCGGAGCAAGTCCAACGCCCGGCCGAGCACGGCGGCAGCGGCCTTGGCTTCCTTATCGCCCTGGGTCGCCTTCTTCTGAAACGCGGGCACCCGCTTTTCAAGGCTCTCCATGTCGGCGAGCAGCAGCTCGGTCTCGACCGTCTCGGCGTCGGCGATGGGGTCGACCTTATTCTCGACATGCTGGATGTCGTCATCCTCGAAACAGCGCAGCACATGGACGATGGCGTCGACCTCGCGGATATTGCCCAGAAACTGGTTGCCAAGACCTTCGCCCTTTGACGCGCCGCGCACCAGACCGGCAATGTCAACGAAAGCAAGCTGCGTCGGGATGATTTTCTGGCTCGACGCAATAGCGGCCAGTTGATCCAGCCGCGGATCGGGCACCGCGACATTGCCGACATTGGGCTCAATCGTGCAGAACGGATAATTGGCCGCCTGCGCCGCCTGTGTCTCGGTCAGCGCGTTGAACAGCGTGGACTTGCCCACATTCGGCAGCCCGACAATCCCGCATTTGAAACCCATGATCTCTTCACCTTTCGCAAGCGCAGCGCCCTAGTCGCGCGCGGCGGAAAAGGCCAGTCAATCATGCACGGCCTTGACCAGCGGGCCCAATGCCGTTCCGCCCAACCAGGCCACCTGCACCTCTGCGCTGACGCGGTTGATCGGTTCCTGCGGCTTATTGCCGGGGTGGACCGCGCGGCGCAGCGGGCGTTTGCTGGGCGGCATGCCGATGATCTCGGTGATGGCGCGCGGTACATCCAATGGGTCGGCGCTGCGGCCGCTGCCGTCTTCCCGGCCCATGTCGGCGGTGAAGGCGGGGTAGGCATCGATGCGGTCTGCGTCGGTGCGTTCTTTGAGCGCAGCGGTCAGCGCATTGCGGTTGACCCACACGCGCGTGGGATAGCCGCCCGGCTGGATGATCGTCACGTCGATCCCCAGCGGCACCAGCTCATAGGCGAGCTGCTCGCCCATCGCTTCCAGAGCAAATTTGGTCGCCGAATAATGGCCGCCGCCGGGCAAGATGACGCGGCCGAGCTGTGAGCTGATCTGGAAAATCTGCCCGGCCTTTTGGTCGCGCATGACGGGAAGAACCGCACGCACCATGCGGTGACAGCCGAACACATTGGTGTCGAATATCAGCTGTGTGGCGGCCATATCCTGCACCTCGACCGGGCCAGTAATGCCGATCCCGGCATTGTTGACCAGCACATCGATGCGCCCGCCGCCCAGCTTGAGTGCCTCCTTAACCCCGCTGTCGACCGATGCGTCGGAGGTGACATCAATATCGACCACCGCGATGTCCAGCTCTTCCTTCTTGGCTTCTTCCAGCAACTGGCTCGCCTCGCGCCGGGGCAGGCCGCGCATCGACGCGATCACCTTGGCTCCGCGCCGCGCATAGTGCAGCGCGCCGACATAGCCGAAGCCGCTCGACGCACCGGTGATGAGGATGACCTTGCCCGTAAGCTTGGGCTCCTGCGCCATCGTAGAGGTGGTGAAAGCCGGGGCTGCTGCGGCGGCCGCGCTGGCCCCCAGCATCTGGCGGCGGTTCAACTTTACAGGACCGGGCATAAAATCACTCCTTCCCCCGTTCTATGTCCGACACCCCGTGGCAATGGCAAGCCAGAGTGCGCGGGGTAAGGATTTGTTTACGAAATCAGGGGCAGTATGATGAGAGTGCAGTTGGGATTAAAAGCTGTGGTCGGGTCGCTAAAATTTCTAACCAGCGGTGTCGCTGCCGTCCTCATTCTCGCGCTCGTCCAACCGGCGTCTGCGCGCACCGACAGCTTTGAGGTAGCGGTGCTCGCAGAGATTAATCTCCTGCGCAGCGATCCGGCCGCCTATGCCCATGTTTTGCGCGAATATCGCACGCGCATCCGTGGCAAAGTGGTGTTTGATGCCGAGGATAACCTGGTCGAAATCAGCAACGAGGGCGTTCGCGCCGTCGATGAAGCCATTGCCGCACTCGAATCGGCGAACCCGGTGGGGCGGTTGAACGCCGGGGATGTACTGGCGATTGCCGCCGCCGATCACGCGTCGGATCAAGCCGAAAGCGGGGAAATCGGCCATCAATCGCGCGGTCGCGGGCCTGGCGAGCGCGTTATGGCGCGCGGTGGCGGTCGCTTTGTCAGCGAAGTTATCAGCTATGGTCAGCGGACCCCGCGCGATGTGGTGCGGCAATTGATCGTCGATGACGGCGTGCCATCGCGCGGACATCGGCATTTGCTGCTCACCAATCATTACCGCTTTGCCGGTGTTGGCTGTGACAGCCATGCGCGGTGGAAAGCGATGTGTGTCGTGAAGCTGGCTGATCAGCCAGATGGCGCGCCGCCCCCGCCGCCGGTGCGCCTGGCACAGGCGACGCGGTAGATTGCGTTTCTGGAATTGCTGTTAGGGCGCGAGACGCAGCGCCAGATCGGTCAGGAAGCGCGCGTCGTCGTCCTTGGCAAGCCAAGCTGCCTCGGCGGCGACAGCACCGAGCACATCGCTCAGCGGTTCTGCCTCTGCCTTTGCGAAATTGCCGAGGACATAGCCGGTGACGCGATCCTTGTGTCCAGGATGCCCGATGCCCAGACGGACGCGGCGAAAATCCTCACCAACATGCGCAATCATGCTGCGGATGCCATTATGGCCCGCCGCGCCGCCGCCGCGTTTCACCTTGACCTTGAAGGGGGCGAGATCAAGCTCGTCGTAAAATGCGGTGATATTGGCGACGTCGATCTTGAAGAAATCCATCGCCGCCCGGACGCTGCTACCGCTTTCGTTCATATAGGTTTGCGGTTTTAACAGGAGGATGCGCGCTCCGCCGATGCGGCCTTCGCGCACCAGTCCCTTGAACTTTTTGGCCTCGGGTCCAAAACTGTGGACGTCGGCGACCACGTCGACCGCCATAAAGCCCACATTGTGCCGGTGCAGCGCATATTGCGCGCCCGGATTACCGAGGCCGACCCATAGCTGCATCGGAAACCATCACCTCCAGAAAGCGAAAACCCCGCCCGCCGTTTGTGTGACAGTACGGCGGGCGGGGCTTCAATGCCATCATGTTGCGAGCGCTCAGCCCTCTGCGGCATCTTCCTTGGTCGTGTCGCCGCCGGTCGACTTCAGCGCCGACGGAGCCACGATGGTGGCGATGGTGAAGTCGCGATCGGTAATCGCGCTCTTCGAACCCGCCGGCAGCGTCACATGGCTGATATGGATCGAATCGCCGACGTCAAACCCGGTGACATCGATGATGATGTCGTCCGGGATATTGTTGGCGTCGCAAATCAGTTCCAGCTCATGGCGAACGATGTTCAGCACGCCGCCGCGCTTCAGGCCCGGCGAGGCGTCTTCGTTGGTGAACTTCACCGGCACTTCGACATGGACCGTCGCGTCTTTCGACAGCCGCAGAAAATCGACGTGCAGGGGGCGGTCGTTGACGGGGTGAAACGCAACATCCTTGGGCAGGGTGCGCAGCGCCTTGCCGCCAACGGTAATTTCAACAACCGAGTTCATGAAGTGACCGGTCATCAACTGCTTCATCAGCAGTTTTTCTTCGACGTGGATCGCCAAAGGTTCTTCTTTTCCGCCATAAATAACGGCGGGGACGCGGCCTTCACGACGCAGGGCACGAGAGGCTCCCTTGCCTGCTCGTTCGCGCGTCTCGGCCGTCAGCGTCAGCTGATCGCTCATAATATTTCTCCGAGATGATATTGCACTATCCGGCTCGCCTCCAGGGATGACCAAACCGGACGTCGGCGCCGTTAGCCGCAGACGCGCAGAAATGCAAGCCTCATGCGCGGATCAGTTGAGCCGCTGTGCCGCTATTCCGCGCGCAGCCAATATGGCGATGAGCGAGTCGGGTCCAGCCAGATGACCAGCGCCGACCGCAACGAGAGTGGTGCCGGGGCGTTCAAGGCGCTTTATGATCCAATCGCTCCATTTGCGGTTGCGATCGGTCAGCATGATGCGGTTCGCTTGCGGCGCAAGATTTGCATCGCGAGCGATGATGGCTGCCAGCGCGTCAAGATCGCCAGCAGACCATGCCGCAATCATCTCGTGCAGTCGATCGTCCGCTCGGCCATCCGCAATATCGCGCATCAGCCGGTTCAGCATCAGTCGCTGCTCGCTGGCCGGGATGGCATCGAATGCGCCGAGCTGATCGGTGGCGAGCTCAAGACCAGATTGCCGCTTCCCGGCACGCGCGAAGGTAGCGGTCAAAGCGCGGTCCATGCCATAGTCTGCCGATAGGCCCGCGCTGCGGGCGCTGGCCTGCGCCAGAGTCAGCGCGATGGCCCAATCGTCGATGGCCGCCATTTGGTCGGCGGCGATATTTTGATCACCGGCAAAATCCGCAAAATCATCGCGCAGGTCGGGCGCAAAGCGATCGCCCGCCGGGGTAGCGCTGACCGCTTTTGCATAGGTTGGCGCAATGTCCCCTATCCGTCCCAACTCCGCTGGTGACAATTCGGTCACCAACTCGTCGGCGGCAGACATGGCGCGGTTTATGGCCGGACTGCGCCAGTCGATGTCGCTGGGCAGCAAATGCACCGTTCCTGTAACAAACAGCATCGTATCATCGTCGCGGATCATAAAGACCGCAGGTGTCGCCAGTCTTTTTGGTTTCTCCGCGCAGCCGGAAACGAAAAGCGCACCCAGTAGCACGGGCAACAGGGCGCGCTTTCGCAGGGGCATCAATAGGTGATCCGCTCGGCCTTCAAATCGCGCGCGGCAAGATAATCCTGCACGCTCTTGGCGCCAGCCAGATGTCCAGCGCCCACCGCCATGAACACTGTGCCCGGTTGATCCAGACGCGTCTTAATCCAGTCGGCCCAGCGCTCGTTGCGCCGGTACAACAGCGCTTCGGCGACAGCCTCCGCGCCGCTTAACGAGCGGTTCATGCGCACGCCGAGTTCGTCGGGATCGCCCTGTTTCCACGCGAGCAGAATATCCGCAAACTCGCCGCCCGCCGTCGGCAGCTGTGCCACGGTATCGTTCAGAAACTGCAGCTGGGCATCGCGGGGCAAGGTGTCGAAAAAGCCCAATTGCTCTTCCAATGTTTCAAGGCCCGCAACGGGCTTGCTGCTCGCTTTCGCAGCTTTGACGAGCGTTTTCTCCGAACCCTGTTCGGGGTCATAGCCCTGTGACACCAGCGCCACGGCGCCAAGCGTCAGCCCGGCAAACCAGGGTTCGAACACGTCAAACTGCGCCACCGGCAGGCCAAGCTTGCCCATAGCAGCCTCATAGGCCGTGCGCTGCGGATCGGTCAGCAACGTCGACAATTTCGTCCCGCTTTGATCGAGCGCCAGCGGGATGGTGCGCGAGGCCATTTCGCCCGCATCTTCGGGCAGGACGACTTCGATCTTGAGTTGATCCGATTTGTCGAACGCGTCCTTCACGGCTTCGTCAAACCAGCTGAGGCCGGGTTTCAGCATATGGACGGTACCAAAGAGATAAATGGTCGTGTCGGCATCCTTCACCACCCAAAGTGCAGGATCGGCGTCTTCATGGTTCACCGGCGCGGGCGCGGCGGTCTGGGCTTGTGCGGCCCCAGCGAGCGCGAAACTGGCGGCGGTCAGCAGCAGCGATTTGATCAAAGTGGTCATGTGTAAGATCCTTATTGCTTTCTGAAGTCAAAGGGGAGGGGGGTCAGCGAAATTTGAGCCAGAGCCAAACAATGGCGTTCACTAGCATCGAGACAATGAACAAGACCATCACGTCGACGGGCGGAGCGACCGCAGCACGGTGCAGGACCCACCACGCAGGGGCAGGAAGAACGAAGGCGTACCAGCCAGCAAGTCCAGCCCAAAGCCAGGCCCGTTCCTCATGGTCATCGATCGCGCGGTGGTAGGCGATGCAGGCAGCGCCAATTCCGATGAACCAAAGCGCCGACGCTGCGAGCGCAAAGTCGGGATTGAGCGGCAGATTGCTGAGCAATTTGGGCGCGCTGCGCGCGGCTTCGCCATCCGTTATTAAGAGGAGGGCAATCACGCCACCGAGCAGCGCTGACCCCGCGAGGCTTCCCCAGTATAGCCGGCGGCGCGGCGACATAGTACGCCATTTGGGCAGATATGGGACAGTGAGCAAGAGGGTGACAGTGGTGATGAAGGTGCCGACCGTGACGCCACCGAAACGCGGCGATATCGGGGGTGAGCCGTCTTCGGACATGGCCGCCAGAAAGCCCTCAGCGACCCCGGCACAGAAGATTGCGGCGACCAATCCGATTAGCAGTCCGATTAAGGCCCTGATGCTGGACGAAGCGTCCTGAGGTTCAGTCATTTTGGTCTCCGCAGCCATCATCGAAAATCTCCTCAATCCGCATGCCAAACAGCCGCGCGAGCTTGAACGCCAGCGGAAGCGAGGGGTCATATTTGCCCGTCTCGATTGCATTCACCGCCTGGCGCGACACGTCGAGCCGGTCGGCCAGCTCCGCCTGACTCCAATTCTGCATTGCGCGCAGGACTTTCAGCCTATTGTTCATAGTTCCTCGCTGATACCCGTTTGTCAGGCACGCATGACATTTAGACAGGATTCACTGACATGTCAATAATACCTTACAAAATGACTTGCGAGGCTGACATTGGACAGCCGTGACAAGCATGATAGTCTGCGCATCGAGCGAGGGAGAATTGCTATGACGATACACGCGCGGACGTGCCATATCTGTGAGGCGAACTGCGGGGTGCTGGTCGAGATGGAGGGGCGACGGGCCGTCTCTATCAAGGGCAATCCCGACCATGTCCTGAGCCGCGGACATATCTGCCCCAAGGCGACAGCGATTGCCGATTTGCAGGATGATCCCGACCGGCTGCGCGCACCGATGAAGCGCACCGCCGACGGCTGGGAAGCTCTTGATTGGGACAGTGCATATACAGAGATCGCCGCGCGTCTTGTCACGCTACAGGCGGAGCAAGCGCGCGTGGCATTTTATGTGGGCAATCCGGCGGCGCATGATTATGCGCTGTCGGGCCAAATGGGTGCGCTGCGGCGAGCGGTGGGGTCAAAAGGGACTTTCTCAGCCTCGACGCTGGACCAGATCCCGCACCATTATGCGCAATATCAAATGTATGGCCATGTCAGCCTGGCTGCCGTGCCCGACATTGACCATATGCAGGCGCTGGTCATCGTTGGCGGCAATCCTGCGGCGTCGAACGGCAGTATCTGGACCGTCCCCGATTTCAAAAACCGGGTGAAGGAGATGCAGGCACGCGGCGGTTCGCTGATCGTTGTTGATCCGCGCCGGACCGAAACTGCCAAGCTCGCCGACCATTGGGTGCCGGTGAGGCCGGGCACCGATACGGCATTGCTGATCGCCATCCTGCGCGGGGTGCGATCGCGGCGGCCGGACTTGCCCGAAGCATTGGCGGCTTTGGTCGACGACAGCTGGAACGGCATCGACGGCCATCTCGCGGGTTTCGACATGGCGGCGCTGATCGACCATTGCGGCGTGGCAGAGGCCGACATCGCAGCGATTGCTGATCTGCTCACCGGCTTTGGACCGGCCGCCATCTATGGCCGCATGGGCGTGTCGGTCACCGAATATGGAACGGTCAACCAATGGTTGATCCAGCTGATCAATCTGGCCAGCGGCAATCTTGACCGCGTTGGCGGGACGATGTTTCCCGAACCCTTGCTCGACACTGTCGCGCTGGTCGGACGGGGGGGCATCAAGACTATCGAAACCGCGCGCGGGCCGATGCCGTCGGTGATGGGCGAAATCCCGATGGTGGCCTTCGCCGACGAGCTGCTGCGCGCGGATGATCAGCGCGTCCGCGCACTGTTCGTGATGGCGGGCAATCCGGTGCTGTCGGCCCCCGACGGCGGGCGCACTGACGAAGCGCTAGCAGCGCTCGACCTCATGGTCTCGTTCGACATGTATGTTACCGAAACCAGCCGCCACGCCCATTACATCCTGCCCCCGTGCGGGCCGCTGGAAAAGGATCATTATCCGCTCTTCTTTGGTCCGCTCGCCGTGCGCAATTTCGGCGCATACTCGCCCGCGCTGCTGGCGAAAGAACCGGGCAGCAAAGCCGATTGGGAAGTGGTGTGTGAACTGGCCGCCGCCATCCATGTCGCGAAGGGTGAGGCGGTGCCGAACACCCCCACCCCGCGCGAGCAGCTCGATCAGATGCTGCGGGCCTCGCCCAAGGGCATGTCGCTGGCGGACGTCGAGGCACAGCCCAACGGCGTCGATCTGGGCCCGCTGCGGCCCAATCTTGCCGAGCGCATCCGCACGCCAAACAAGCGCATCCACGCCGTGCCCGCGCCGCTGGTCGAAGAACTGGAGCGGTTCCGTGCTGAACTGTCCACCACTCCTGTTGACAGCTTGCGCCTCATTGGGCGGCGGCATGTGCGGTCGAACAACAGTTGGCTGCACAACAGCAAGCGGTTGGTAAAGGGCCCCGATCGCTGCACATTGATGATGCACCCTGACGATGCTGCGGAACGGGGCATAAAGGATGGGGAACTGGTCGAGATCACCAGCCGCGTCGGCCGCGTCACCGTCGCCACCGAAGTCACCGGCGACATGATGCCGGGCGCGGTGTCCCTCCCGCACGGCTGGGGTCATGGCCGCACCGGGGTTGGCTGGCAGACCGCTGCGGCCCATGCCGGGGTGTCGCTCAACGATCTGACCGATCCAGAGCTGCACTGCCGGCTCACGGGCAATGCGGTGCTGAATGCGACACCGGTGGTGGTCAGCCGCGCTTGACCCGCACTTCACTCTGCGCCAAGGCTCCAGCGATTGTTGCACCTGCGAAGAAATGGGGACTTTGCTGCCGTGGCCGAGGCAAAAGGCTTAAGTTTTCAGGACATGATCCTGACGCTCCACCAATATTGGAGCCAGCGCGGCTGCGCCATTTTGCAGCCCTATGACATGCGCGTCGGTGCAGGCACTTTCCACCCCGCGACCACGCTACGCAGCCTGGGTCCGCAGCCGTGGAATGTCGCCTATGTCCAACCGAGCCGCCGCCCGACCGACGGCCGCTATGGCGAAAACCCCAATCGCCTACAGCATTATTATCAGTATCAGGTGATCATGAAGCCGTCGCCGGCCGACCTGCAAGAGCAGTATCTCGGCAGCCTGACCGCCATCGGCATCGATCCGCTGGCACACGACATCCGTTTTGTCGAAGATGATTGGGAAAGCCCGACGCTGGGGGCCTGGGGCCTCGGCTGGGAGGTCTGGTGCGACGGGATGGAAGTGACGCAGTTCACTTACTTTCAGCAGATGGGCGGCTATGACTGCAAGCCGGTTGCGGGCGAGCTCACCTATGGCCTCGAACGGCTCGCTATGTATATTCAGGGCGTCGATAATGTTTACGACCTGCGTTTTTCGGACGCGGTCGGCGATGTCGCGGCGCTCAGCTATGGCGACGTCTTTCTCGAAAATGAAAAGCAATTTTCGAAATGGAATTTCGAGGTTGCCGACACAGCCGCGCTGTTAAAGGGGTTCGAGGCGGCCGAGGCCGAATGTCAGCGCGCCATCGAAGCGGCGGTGCCGCTCGCCGCCTATGACCAGGCGATTGAGGCATCGCATCTGTTCAACCTGCTCCAAGCGCGCGGCGTAATCGGCGTACAGGAACGCGCAAACTATATGGCTCGCGTCCGCGATCTGGCAAAGGGTAGCTGCAAGGCTTGGATCGACAGCCAAAGCGCGACGTGGACGGCGGAATATCCGGGGTGGGTGTTGTGATGGTTGTTGTAAATCCTCCCCGGAACGGGGAGGATTTGACATGACCGATTTCCTGCTTGAACTCCGCAGCGAGGAAATCCCTGCGCGGATGCAGGTCAAGGCCAAGGCCGACCTCGAAAAACTGTTCGCCGATGCGCTGGCCAAGGCAGGGCTGGCGGCGGCGACTGTCGAGACGTTTGCGACCCCGCGCCGCCTGGCTCTGATCGCGCGCGATCTGCCGCTCGCAACGCAATCGGTGAGCGAGGAGACCAAGGGACCGAAGGTCGCGCGCCGCCGCAGGCGCTCGAAGGTTTCCTGCGCAAGACGGGCCTTACGCAGGATCAGCTGGTTGAGCGTGACGGTGTCTATTTCGCTATTGTCGACAAGCCGGGCCGTGCGACCGCAGACGTGCTGGCAGAGGCCATCCCCGCCATCATCCGCGCCTTTCCCTGGCCCAAATCGATGCGCTGGGGCGCGGCGAGCGGCGTTAGCGAGAGCCTGCGCTGGGTGCGTCCCTTGTCGGGGATCGTGGCGCTGCTCGGCGATGATGTCGTGCCCTGCGAGATTGAGGGCGTGGTCAGCGGGCGTGAGACGATGGGACACCGGTTCCACTCGTCAGGCTCCGTCAGCATCGCCAACGCGGGCGCCTATGTCGAAGCCCTGCACGCGGCGCATGTGATCGTTCATTTCTCCGAACGCTGCGCGCTGATCCGCGATGGCGCGGCCAAGGCGGCGGCGGACGCGGGCCTCGTGCTGGTCGAGGATGAGGCGCTGGTCGTCGAAAACGCGGGCCTCACCGAATGGCCATTGCCGCTGCTCGGGCGCTTCGACGAAGCCTTCCTCGAAGTCCCACCCGAAGTCATCCAGCTGACGGCGCGGGTGAACCAGAAATATTTCGTGTGCGAGGATGGGGCTGGCAAACTCGCCAACGCGTTCATCTGCACCGCCAACATCACCCCCAGCGACGGCGGCGCAGCCATCGTCGACGGCAACCGCAAGGTTCTGGCGGCGCGATTGTCCGATGCGCGCTTCTTCTGGGAGCAGGACCAGAAAAAGACTCTGGCAGAGCATGCGGAGAAGCTGGGCAATATCGTGTTTCATGAAAAGCTCGGCACGGTCGAGCAACGGCATGCTCGTTTCGTTTCACTCGCTGATGACTTTCAAGGTGAGTGGCTCGACGCCGTTGAGCACGCGCGTTCTGCGGCAGCATTATTAAAGGCTGATCTCGTTACGGAAATGGTGCTGGAGTTTCCAGAATTACAAGGCGTGATGGGCGGCTACTATGCACTGCACGAAGGACAGCATCCACACGTGGCAGCGGCCATTCGCGAACAATATAAGCCACTAGGTCAAGCCGACGCTCTGCCGGATGGTCGGGCCGCAGTAATGGTAGCTCTTATTGATAAAGTTGATGCTCTGGCGGGGTTTTTCGGTGCGGGCCTGCTGCCAACCGGATCTAAAGACCCGTTTGCACTGCGCAGAGCAGCACTTGGTGTCATCAGACTGATTTGTGAAAACGGCCTTCGCATTCGCCTTTCGACACTGCTTGATGCGGCTGCACAATTGTATCGCAATCAAGGCGTAGACGTGATGAATTCCAGCGGTCAATTGCTGGATTTCCTAGCCGACCGCCTCAAAGTCCAGCAACGCGAGGCCGGCGTTCGCCACGACCTGATCGACGCGGTGTTCGCGCTTGGCGGGGAGGATGACCTTGTCCGCCTGCTTGCGCGTGTGAAGGCTTTGCAGGCGTTTATGGACACCGCCGATGGTGCGGATTTGCTCAGCGCGTACAAGCGCGCGGCGAATATCCTTAAATCCTCCCCGGAACGGGGAGGGGACCGCCGACGCAGTCGGTGGTGGAGGGGTCGCTCACGGCCTCACCCGAACTCGCGTCTTCACCCG
>JAAUPH010000033.1 GCA_012035435.1 Sphingopyxis sp.
GTGGTGTGCTCGGCCAGCAGTTGCCGCCAAACGATTTCAGAGAGCGGCACGGCTTGGGCCAGCACTTGCCTCATGGCGTCGGGGCCGCGCGGCGCACCAGATCGTCGGGGTCTTGGCCCGCCGGCAGCGTGACAAAGGCCAGGCTAAAGCCCGGGCGCAGTAAGGGGAGGGCGCGCATCGCCGCACGCATCGCCGCCTTCTGCCCCGCCGCATCGCCGTCAAAGCACAGGACCGGCACCGGCACCATCCGCCATAGGAGACCGAGCTGCGCCTCGGTCAGCGCGGTGCCAGACGGCGCGACCGCATCGGCAATCCCCGCTTCGGCCAGCGCGATGACGTCCATATAACCTTCGACGACGATGATGCGGTTCGTCTGACGTGAGGCGGGCGAGGCGCGATCGAGATTGTAAAGCGTGCGCCCCTTGTCGAACAAAGGTGTGTCGGGCGAGTTCAGATATTTGGGCTCACCATCGCCGAGGATGCGGCCACCAAAGGCAATCACCCGCCCGCGCGCGTCGCGGATCGGGATCATCAAGCGCCCGCGGAACCGATCATAGGGGTCCTTGTCATCTACCGCGATGAGCATGCCCGCCTCGACCAGCATAGCGACCGGGAAGTCGCTGAGCCCGGATTTAAGCTTGGTGCGGCTGTCGGGAGCCAAGCCAAAGCCGAACTCGCGCCGCGTCGCGTCAGAAACCCCGCGCTTGCTAAGGTAAGCCCGCGCGCCCGCACCGTCGATGCCGTCGAGCTGCGCAGTAAACCAATCCGCCGCCGCCGCCGTCACGTCGCGCAGGCTCTTGGCCTCCTCCTGCTTTTTCGCAGCGCGCGGGTCGGGGGGCGGGCACGTCCATGCCCGCAGTGGAGGCGAGTTCCCTGACCGCGTCCATGAACGACAGCCCGCGCTGATCGGTCATCCAGCGAATGGCATCGCCGTGCGCGCCGCAGCCGAAGCAGTTGCCGGTCAGGATGTTGTCGTCGAGTGCGAAGGCATGTTCGCCACGCACTTCTGCACAATAAACGGTCTCAACCCTGTCGGTGGGTTCAATGCTTTTCACTGCCCAACGCAGCCGGGCAAATTGCTTGCGCCCGGCCAGAAAGCGCGACCTGGCCTTTTCAAGTAAAAACAGTTGCTCTGACATGGTCGACGGCACGAAATGGATGCGGTGCAGAGCCGATGATGTGTCGCCAAAGCCGCTCCGCATCAATGTGGTTCGGCCATAGGTGACAATACCCAAGGACGTGCACAGGTCGCGCACCGTTTCGATCGCCTCGGCGCTGGCACTGTTGAGTATCACCGTGCCGTCTTTGGCGACATGTCCATCGGCGGCGAGATACCCCGCCAGAAATCCAAGTAGATAGGCATCGGTTGCGCCAGCAGTGGGAAGTGATTTGTACCCTGAAAAAGCGCGGCCGCCATAAACGCGCAGATAGAGTTGACCTTGCTGTCGTTCGTGGATGTGATGCGTCTGGTCTGGGAACCAATGCCGCAATTGGGCATCTTTCTCGCCGTGCAGGTTCACGGTGCCATAAACGGCCCGGTCCATCGTTCCGTCACCAAAAACGATGCCGTGCCGAACCCCTGCGGGATCGAGCGACCAATCGGTCCGAGGCGGCGGCAAGGCGGTTTCGAGCCGCTGGCCACGTCGCAGGCTGGTCGTCTCCACCGCAGATTTGCGGCCGCGAACAAACCAGCGATGGCCGCAAGTGGTCAGAATTTCTTTGCGAAGCTGGTTGCGGGTGAGGCTGATTTTCCAGAGGTGCTGCTCGCCATAGGCCTTGAACGGTGCTGCAATCCACTGCCCATGACGCGAAAGCACTTCGACCGTTTTGCCCGCCAAGGTTGCAATCGCAACACGGCCATGGCGTGTGATGACCATCGTGTCGCCCGCCAGACAGTGATAGAAACCCTTTTCATCGTTGATCGTGAAGCTGGGCGTCTTTTCATTATGGAAGGGGCAGCACGCCTTATACTCGCGGCCCGCGCGCGTGACCTTGATATTGCGCCCGATCAGCGTTGAGAGCGTCGTGCGCGCGCGCAGTTCGTCGAGCCATTGCGGGGTTAGGGACATCCCCTCATTACCCCGCCAAAGCCGCCTTCACCCAGCCGCTCGCCTTGCTCATGTCGAGCACGCTGCCGTGGCGTTCTTTTACCGCCGCCATCACACGGCCCATGTCCTTGACGCTAGTCGCTCCGACTTCGGCGACAATGGCGCCAATCGCGACCATCGCTTCGGCCTCGCTCAATTGCGCAGGCAGGAAGCTCTCGATCACGGCTACCTCGGCCGCCTCGATGTCCGCGAGCTCCTGGCGACCGCCCTGTTCATAGAGGGCAATCGATTCGCGGCGCTGTTTGACCATTTTTTGAAGGACATCGGTGACGACCACATCATCGTCGCCGACCGCTGTGGTCACGCGCAATTCGATATCGCGGTCCTTGATTTTGGCCAGCATCAGCCGGATGGTGGTGAGGCGCGTCTTTTCCCCGGCTTTCATGGCCGCGATCTGCGCAGCCTTTATGTCATCGCGAATCATGCGCCCGCTTTCCCTCGTGTGATTTTGGAAAGATTCCTCGTTAGCCGCAACTTTCCCAAACCGATAGATTGTGAATCACAAAAATGTCGCATAGCTGATCGGCCGTTTAGCCTGCTGAACGGAGTATCCCAATGGCCGCATCCCACACTGTCCCCGAAGGCGCTACCGGCGTGCTGGTGCTCGCTGATGGCACCGTCGCGTGGGGCCATGGCTATGGCGCGGTCGGGGCCGACGTGGGCGAGATTTGCTTCAACACCGCGATGACGGGGTATCAGGAGGTGCTGACCGATCCCAGCTATGCCGGACAGATCGTCACCTTCACCTTTCCGCACATCGGCAATGTCGGAACGAACGAGGAGGACGTTGAGCGTGAGCGTGCCGGAGCGATCGGCTGTATCACGCGCGAGCTGCCCACCGCGCCCAGCAGCTTCCGCAGTACCGCGACGCTGCCCGAATGGATGGCGGCGAAGGGGCTGATCGGGCTGGCGGGCATCGACACCCGCGCGCTGACGCGGCGGATCCGGGGGCAGGGCGCCCCCAATGGCGTGATTGCGCATAATCCGGACGGCAAATTCGACATCAACGAACTGCTGGCGATGGCGCGGATGTGGCCGGGGCTGGAGGGGATGGACCTCGCCAAGGATGTGACGCGCGAGGGTGCTGGGGAATGGAGCGGCGGGGCGTGGGAGCTGGGAGTGGGGTATTCCTCACCCCTCCCCTTCAGGGGAGGGGCCGGGGGTGGGGTCCATCGTCCTGACACCGTGGATGCCGACCGACCCCACCCCAACCCAGTGCCAGGTGAAACTGCCCCCGGCAGTTTCAGTCCGGTCCCGGGGACCGGACGCCCCGGCACTCCTGAAGGGGAGGGGCTTCAACGACGCCCCCACATCGTCGCCATCGATTATGGCGCGAAGGACAATATCTTCCGCATGCTGGTGAAGGCCGGTGCGCGGGTGACGGTGCTGCCCGCCACCGCGAGCCTTGACGAGGTGCTGGCGCTGGAGCCTGCGGGTGTGTTCCTTTCCAACGGCCCGGGCGATCCGGCGGCGACGGGCGATTATGCGGTGCCGGTGATCCAGGGCTTGCTGGAGCTGGAGGTGCCGATTTTCGGGATATGCCTCGGCCACCAGCTGCTCGGCCTCGCGGCGGGCGCGAAGACGGTGAAGATGCACCAGGGCCATCGCGGCGCAAACCACCCGGTGAAACGGCTCGATGGCGGCACGGTTGAGATTACGTCGATGAACCATGGCTTCGCAGTCGACCTGGCGACCCTGCCCAAGGGCGTGGTCGAAACGCACCGGAGTTTGTTCGACGGGTCGAACTGCGGCATCGAAATTACCGGCAAACGCGCCTTCGGCGTGCAATATCACCCCGAAGCGAGCCCGGGGCCGCAGGACAGCTTCTATCTGTTCGAGCGGTTTGTGGGGGGATTGGGGTGAGGCGCGACTTTGATCTCATTAGAGCAATTCTGCTCCACATAGAGAGTGCAATTCAATTCGATGCGGAGGATGACTGGTTTCAGTATGAACATGATGATCAGCAAGCGGTCGGATACTCGCTCCACCTTATGCGAGAACAGGGGCTTATAACATCTCACCTAAGCCCCGAATACAGCATTGCTCAGTCACAAAGTCATCATGATGTGACGATCACTTGGGCTGGACATGATTTTTTGGACAGTATCCGCGATGATGAAATCTGGCGCAAAACCAAGGAGGGCGCCAAGCAAGCCGGTGGTTTCACGTTTGATTTGCTGAAGAGCCTCTCCAAGGGGTTCCTTAAGAAGAAAATTGAACACCACACAGGAATTGAGCTGGACCTCTAAATGCCCAAACGCACCGACATTTCCTCCATCCTCGTCATTGGCGCTGGCCCGATTGTCATCGGGCAGGCGTGCGAGTTTGACTACTCCGGCACCCAGGCGATCAAGGCGCTCAAAGAGGAGGGGTACCGGATCATCTTGGTCAACTCCAATCCCGCAACGATCATGACCGACCCTGAGCTGGCGGATGCCACCTATGTCGAGCCGATCACGCCCGAGATTGTGGCCAAGATTATCGCCAAGGAGCGGCCCGATGCGGTATTGCCAACGATGGGCGGGCAGACGGCGCTCAACACCGCGCTGGCTTTGTTCAACGACGGAACACTGACCAAATATGGCGTCGAGATGATCGGCGCCGATGCCGCGGCGATCGACAAGGCCGAGGATAGACAAAAGTTCCGCGAGGCGATGACCAAGATCGGGCTGGAATCGGCGCGCTCGGGCATTGCGCACACGCTGGACGAGGCGTTCGCGGTGCTGGAGCGCACCGGGCTGCCTTCGATCATCCGCCCCAGCTTTACCATGGGCGGGACGGGCGGCGGCATCGCCTATAACCGTGAGGAGTTTGAGAGCATCGTCCGCGGCGGCCTCAATGCCTCCCCCACCACCGAGGTGCTGATCGAGGAAAGCCTGCTCGGGTGGAAGGAATATGAGATGGAGGTGGTGCGCGACCGCGCCGACAACGCCATCATCATCTGTTCCATCGAAAATATTGACCCGATGGGTGTGCATACTGGCGACAGCATCACGGTTGCGCCTGCGCTGACGCTGACCGATAAGGAATATCAGATCATGCGCAACGCGAGCATCGCTTGCCTGCGTGAGATTGGCGTGGAGACCGGCGGGTCGAACGTGCAATTTGCGGTGAACCCCAAGGACGGACGCCTGATCGTCATCGAGATGAATCCGCGCGTGTCGCGATCTTCGGCGCTGGCGTCGAAGGCGACGGGATTTCCGATTGCCAAGGTCGCGGCAAAGCTGGCGGTGGGTTATACGCTCGACGAGATTATGAACGACATCACCGGCGTCACTCCGGCGGCGTTCGAACCGACGATTGACTATGTCGTTACCAAAATCCCGCGCTTTGCGTTTGAAAAGTTCAAGGGCGCGGAGCCTTTGCTGTCCACCGCGATGAAGTCGGTGGGCGAGGTGATGGCGATTGGCCGCACCATCCACGAAAGCCTGCAAAAAGCGCTGCGGGGCCTCGAAACCGGCCTCAGCGGCTTCAACATTGTCGATGATCTGGTCGGCGCCGACCATGACCGCATCCGCAGTGAACTCGCCCGCGCGACGCCCGACCGGCTGCTGGTCGCGGCGCAGGCGATCCGTGAGGGGCTGACACTGGCTGAAATCAACCGCATCGCCGGGTACGACATGTGGTTCCTGGAGCGCATGGCCGAGATTGTCGCGGCGGAAAATGAAGTGCGCGAAAACGGGCTGCCGCAGGACGCGGTGGGCCTCCGCCGGCTGAAAGCCATGGGCTTTTCGGACAAGCGCCTCGCCTTCCTCGCGCTACAATCGGCCAATGTGCGGCCAGGGATGGAGGCGGCGATGCGGCGCGGGTCCGGGCTCATCCGCGAGGCTATTGTCGCGATGACCGGCGGGATCACCGAAGAGGAAGTGCGCGCGCTGCGCCACCGGCTGGGCGTGCGGCCGGTTTTCAAGACGATCGATACCTGCGCCGCGGAGTTTGAAGCACTGACGCCCTATCTCTACTCCACTTATGAAAGCCCGAGTTTCGGCGCGGCGGAGTGCGAGGCTAAACCTTCGGGGCGCAAGAAGATCGTCATCCTGGGCGGCGGGCCGAACCGGATTGGGCAGGGGATTGAGTTCGATTATTGCTGCTGCCACGCCTGCTTTGCGCTGGCCGAGGCGGGCTATGAAACGATCATGGTCAACTGCAATCCGGAAACTGTGTCGACCGACTATGACACGTCGGACCGGCTGTATTTCGAGCCGTTGACAGCCGAAGATGTGCTCGAGATCTTGCACGTCGAGCAGAGCAAGGGCACGCTGGTCGGCGTGATTGTTCAGTTCGGTGGCCAAACCCCGCTGAAACTGGCGCAGGCGCTCAGCGATGCGGGAATCCCGATCCTCGGCACCTCGCCCGACGCAATAGATCTGGCCGAAGATCGTGAGCGCTTTGCGGCTTTGGTCAACAAGCTGGGCCTCAAGCAGCCCGAAAATGGCATCGCACGCAGCCATGATGAGGCCATCGCGGTCGCGGCGCGCATTGGCTATCCGGTGCTGACGCGGCCGTCCTATGTGCTGGGCGGCCGGGCGATGGAGATTGTCGATACGCCCGAGCAACTGGCGAACTACATCGAGACCGCAGTGCAGGTATCGGGGGATTCCCCGGTGCTGATCGACCGCTATCTGCGCGATGCGATTGAGGTCGATGTCGACGCGTTGTGCGATGGGACCGATGTTGTCGTCGCAGGCGTACTCCAGCATATCGAAGAAGCCGGAGTGCATTCGGGCGACAGCGCCTGTTCGATCCCGCCCTATAGCCTGTCCGCAGACATTGTGGCCGAGATTGAGCGGCAAACCGAGGCGCTCGCGCGGGGGCTCAATGTTCGCGGGCTGATGAACGTACAGTTCGCGGTGAAGGGCAGTGAGGTGTACCTGATCGAGGTCAACCCGCGCGCCAGCCGCACCGTGCCCTTTGTGGCGAAAGCCGTGGGCTCGCCCATCGCCAAGATCGCGGCGCGCGTCATGGCGGGTGAAAAGCTGGCGAAACTGCCGCCGATTAACCGTGACATCCCGCATGTCGCGGTGAAGGAAGCGGTGTTCCCCTTTGCGCGCTTCCCCGGCACAGATTCAGTGCTGAGCCCCGAAATGAAATCCACCGGCGAGGTGATGGGCATCGACGCCGATTTCGCGTTGGCCTTTGCCAAGGCGCAATTGGGCGCCGGCGATCGCCTGCCCCTCAGCGGGCGGGTGTTCGTGTCAGTCAAAGACAGCGACAAGCCGCGCATTTTGGAACCCGTTCGCCGTCTTGCGGGCTGGGGCTGGAAGATCATCGCGACCGGCGGCACCGCCACCTACCTGGCCGACGCCGGGATTGAGGTCGAATCGGTCAACAAGGTCGCGCAGGGCCGCCCGCATATCGTCGACCGGATCAAGGACGGCGATGTCCAGCTGATCTTTAACACCACCGAAGGGTGGCAGAGCCTGAAGGACTCGGCCTCCATCCGGGCTTCGGCGCTGACGGGCGATATTGCTTACTACACCACTGCGGCGGGCTGCGCGGCGGCGGCGGAGGCGATTGGAGCGCTGCGCGCACGCAGTCTTGAAGTAAAGCCGCTCCAAGACTATTATTAGCCGGAACGCCCTCCCCCGAATTGCAGGTCAGCGGCGCGGCCGCCCCGGCGAAGTTTCGCTGGCGGCATATTATTGACGAAGGAACAGGGACAAATGGCGAGTGTTGAAAAGGTGCCGATGCTGGCAGAGGGTTATGAAAAGCTGCATGCCCAGCTCTCGACCCTGAAAGCCGAACGGCCCCAGATCGTCGACGCGATCGAAGAGGCGCGGGCGCATGGCGACCTGTCGGAAAATGCCGAGTATCATGCTGCGAAAGAACGTCAGGGCCAGGTCGAAGCATCGATTGCAGACCTTGAAGACCGTTTGTCGCGCGCGCAGATTATCGATCCCACCAGCCTGTCGGGCGACCGCATCGTGTTTGGCGCGACCGTCACCTTGCTCGATGAAGATGAAAAGCCGGTGCGCTATCAGATCGTGGGTCAGGCCGAAGCTGATGCGAAAGCAGGGCGGATCAGCTATAATTCGCCGCTCGGCCGCGCGCTGATCGGTCGCCGCGTCGAGGACGAGGTCGAAGTGACTGTGCCAGCGGGCGACAAATATTATCTCGTCAACAAGATCGAATTTATCTGACCCAGCCGATGGCCATCGCGCGCACGCCACTGATCAACGGTATCGCGCTGGCGTGCGCGGCGGTGCATCTGGGGCTGATCCTGACGGGGCGGCTCGAATGGGCGGCCTTCATGGGCGGGTTCATCCCGGTGCGCCTCAGCGGGATGGCAGATATCGCGGGCGCGGTGCCAGCGTGGCTGACACCGCTCAGCTCGGCTTTTCTGCACGGCAGCCTGATCCATTTGGCGCTCAATCTGATGATGCTGGTGTTTATTGGGCGTCAGCTGGAACCCGCCTTCGGCAAGCGCGGGCTGGCGCTATTGCTGCTGGCGGGGGCCTATGCCGGGTCGCTGCTGCACTGGGCGGTTGAACCAGCCTCGCCCATCCCGGTGGTGGGGGCGAGCGGGGCGATTTCGGCGCTGGTCGCGGCCTTTGCCTTTATCTTTAACCGCGATAATGTGCGCCGCATCGGGCCGTTTTCCCCGGTCGTCGTTCGCGCGGCGTGGCTGGCGGCGGCGTGGATCGGGGTGCAGCTGGCCATCGGCTTTGCCTTTGGCGGCGGCGTGGCGATCTATGCGCATATTGGGGGGTTTCTGGCGGGGCTGGTGCTGACCCGGCCATTGCTCCGGTGGCGGTTTCGGTAGCATTTGTCATTGCTTCGCTACGCTCGCACTGACGAAAATCAGGCCAGCAAATCCCCCGCCAGCAGCATCGCAATCCGCACATCAATGCCGCATCCCTCGGCACGCTTGGCGGCGATAAAGGCAGCCAGCCCGCCGATTGCCACCCGGTGGACGACGATATTCTCGCTATCCACTCCGCCGCCGGCGCCAACGCGGGTAAGGTTTTTGGCTACGAGCAAGGTGAAGCTTTCGCTGACCATGCCGGGTGAGCTGTAAAATTCGCCAGCGTTCACCCACTGCGCGGCGCGATAGCCGGTTTCTTCCTCCAGTTCACGCGCAGCGGCGACTTCGGTGGCCTCGCCCTCGCTATCGTCGCCGACCAATCCGGCGGGCAACTCGAGGCACATTTTCGCCAGCGGGACTCGATATTGTTCGACCAGGATGACATGACGCCCGTCGGGCGCGTCGTCGATCGGCAGGATGACCGCCGCATGGATGCCGCGTGCGCGCGACACATATTCCCAATTGCCGTGGCGCTTTGCCGTAATGAAGCGGCCCTGCCACACGGTTTCGACAAGGGTGTCGTTGCCCTCGTTCATAGCTCGATCAACCGGTCGGCAAGTTCGTTGGGGTTTTCGCTACCGATGGGGAAATATTCGGTCAGGATCTTGCCCATCAGCGCCACCGCCTCGGCCATTCCGACCCCGGCGCGGCCAGCGCGGACATTGTTCAGCAGCGCAACCATCGCCTCGCCCCACACATCGGGGGCGACCTGTGTGGCAATCGCTTCGTCCGCGACAATGTCGGCGCGGCGTTCGCGCAAGGACAGATAGAGCAGCACCGCCGGTGCGCCGGACAGCCACGGAATATCGAAGGCCCAGATCGCACCGGTGATGGTCGTACCCAGGCCACAGATGATCCCCGCTTCGATGCTGGCCTGCGCGACCCGATCCCAGTCCAAACTGCGGGTGATCAGGTAGGTGATGCTGCCGATCAGCGAGACCAAAAAGGCGGCCAGCGCGCCAAAGTTGCAGCCCATGTGCAGGTAGAAGATGCGCTGCGCCGTCTGCTCATCGCCGGCCAGGTTGACCGCCGGTTTGGCAAAGACCAGCGCGGCCCACATCAAGCCGGCCATGCCCAGCACGGTACCGACACCCAGCACGAGTTGCACGATATCCCAGCCGCGACTGGTGCGCTGCGGACGGGCGGTTAGTGACATTGTACTCATGGTCAGGCTTCCTCCCAGATCAGGTCAAAAAGTAAAAAGGCCAGGGTGATAAAAATCAGATCAAAAGCCACCAAGATCCCCAGCCAGCGCTGCAAGTCGCTGATGCCGCGCCCGTCGACCACCATCGTCGTCAACCGCAGCCCCGCCATGAAGATCGGCACCATCACCGGCAGCAACAGGATCGGCAGCAGACTCTCACGCGTGCGCACATTGGCGGTGAGCGCCGCGAAGAGCGTACCCACCCCCACGTAGCCCAACGTTCCCAACAGCAGTGCCGTCAGGATGATCGGGTGAAACATCGGCACATCAAAGAGCAGCAGCAGCACTGGCAGCAGCAAAACCTCGGTCGCCAGCGTAAAGAGCAGATTGGCGAGCAGCTTGCCAAAGTAGATGGCACTGCGATCTACCGGCGCGAGCAGTAGCGCCGCCAAACTGCCCCGATCTACTTCAGCCCCAAATGCCCGATTCAACCCCAGCACGCCCATAAACAGCACGGTGACCCATAGCACACCGGGCGCCACCATTTCGGGTTGCGGCACCCGCAGGTCAAAGGCCATGCCAAAGATCAGCACGGCCAACACGCTGAAGGTAGCCATCGTACCAAAGACTTCTTTGGCGCGCAACTCTGCCTGCAAGTCCTTGCGCGCAATCGCCCACACTTTGGCCAAATAGGCACGCAGCCCACCCTCGGTACGCATCTGCACACCAGGCGCTGCGGCTGGGATAGGAGTTGTCTTACTTTGCGCCGAAACGGTCATTGGAGATTGGCTCTTTCTAGCATGTCATAAATTAGATTTTCTCGATTGATCATTCTGAGGGCGGCAGTTTGCCCGAAGAATCTGTTTTTGCGTTAAAGCAGGGATTCCTCATCGCCAACTGTTGCTCCTCGGAATGACAAGCGATGGGTCTACGCATCGGTCGGCGGCAGCGTCCAGCCGGTGTACCTGGCCCACTCTTCCGCTCCGGCCATGATGATGTCGCACACTGGATCTTTCACATCGTAATAAAACTCAACGTCATCGGCGTGACGTCGGGCCAGGGCCAGCTTTACCTGGGCATAGGCCTGCGCGGCCAACGGCTGGGCGCGCAGATAGTCGCGAAAGAGCAAGGCATAGCGCTGATTGGCGCGCCCTTCCACCCGCATGTGGATGTTGGCCGGGCGGTGGCTGGCTGGCGGCTTGAAGATCCATTTGCTCCATTCTGCATCCGCACCGGTAAAGGTGGGCGGGGCATGGTCGTGATCGATGTGGAATATGCGCTGCACGCCGATCTCGGCCAAGGCTGCTGCGGCTTTAGGATCAAGCGCCGCTACGGAAATTTGCACGTCGATAATGTCTTTGGCGGCTAAATTGGATACAGAGGTGGAGCCAATGTGGTTGATGCGCAGCGCCATATCGCCCAGCGCAGCGCGCAAGCGGTTTCCGATCCGTTGAAATTCGTCCGGCCAAGCCGGGTTGTAGGGAATAATTTGGATCGCCATACGCTTTTTGCAAGTGTCAATATTCGGCAAGAACCAAAAAAGTTTCACAAAGATCCGTCAATAAACTTTGTCATCGTTCGGCTGAGCTCACGTCGAAGTCCTGGTAAGGATCTGTTGTTGTACCGTACAACAACAGATCCTTACCAGGATGACAATTGATCTCCTCCATACAAAACCAACTTGGTCGGGTGCTACCCCTGGTTTGCTTAGGAGTAAAATCAACCAACGGTTGCTTCAGCGTAAAGCTGGCGCAACGATGTTCCGGTCAGGCTGGCGCTGGGTGCTTCCTGCACGATCTGTCCATTCACCAAAATGCAAATGCTGTCTGCCCACTCTAACGCTCGATCCAGATTGTGCGTCGTCAACAGAATCGCCCGGTTGCTGGCGCCCAGTTGGGTGATCAGCCCATGCAACATCTGCGAACTGGTCTGATCCAGGCCGGTGTCCGGCTCATCCAGCAGGAGTACGGGCGGATCGTGCACGATGGCGCGGGCGATTGCCAGGCGCTGGGTCATGCCGCGGCTATAGGTGCGCACCGGGTCACGCCGCTGCGCCCAGAGGTTGACGGACTGCAACACGGCTTCGATGCGGGCAGTAGGCTGTTGCATATCGTACATACGCGCAAAGAAGGCGAGATTTTCGTAGCCGCTCAGGTTGTCGTAGAGCAGGGGCAGATGACCTACCAGGCCGATGTAACGGCGCAGCTCCGCACCCGCCTTGCTCAACGCCACGCCGCCCAGAGTGATCTCGCCGCGGTCGGGTCGGGTCAGGCCGCAGATCGTGCGCATCAACGTCGTCTTGCCCGCGCCGTTGGCTCCCAACAGGGCTACCACTTGCCCGGCCTGCACTTGCAGGCTGACGCCTTTGAGCACGGTCTTGCGTTCGTAGCGTTTGTAGAGGTTGTGGACGGAAATCAGCGGCTGGTCGCTCATGTGATTTATCGAATTAGGAGTAGACCGCTGTGTAGTCGGCATCCTCAGATGCCGAGCGTTCGCATTTGAGAATGCGAACTACACGCGTTGTGATCTACTGATTATAAAAGCCACCAAAGTACGCCCGTCACCATAAAAAGGCCAACCAGGGGCAAAAAGCGCGCCACCGAGCAGGCGGCTGGGGCTGGTGGCTTCAGCCTGTAGCTCCAGGATCTGGGTGGGAGTTTCCACCGTCGCCAGCCACGAACGGCTGATGGTTTGCAGGCCGATGGGCGCCACTAGCGTGGCACGGATCAAGCTGGTGCGCGCCAGGGTGTGCCATTGCTGGGCCGCGTGGCGGTAGTTGGCGGCTTGAATGCGCACACGCAGGGCTGTTTCGGCGCTGGTGGCGTCACTGTTTGCCAGGTTGAGTGTGGGGCTTTGCGCTTCAAGCTGACTCGCCTCGGTCTCCAGGGCCGCGGCCACCGCCGACCATTCTTCGCCGACGCCCCGCACTTCTAACGGTTGGCTGATCTGGACATTCTGGCGCAAAAGCCCCCCGTTTTGGTCAATTTGCGGGCTGAGTTGGGCCAGCAATGCCCGGAGCAGCGCCCAATCTGCTCCGGCGGGAATAGTTTGGGCCAGGGTTTGTCCGCTGGCACCGGTCGGGACAGTAATCTCCAATTGTAGCGGTGACGGGCCACCCTCAGCGAAGGCAGCAAGTTTGTCCCATTCTACCGCAAATCCAGCCGGTAAGCCACTTCCTTGCCAGCGATCCACCAATGTGGTGAGGGCGCTTTCGGCGTTGGCTTGCTGTGCCTGAGGGGGCGAACCAACCAGAAGCAGTTCCGTGCTGTCAGGTTGGATCGTCATCGTCACTTGCCAGCGAGTGAAGAGGGCGCGGGCATTGGGCGGGGGCA
>JAAUPH010000034.1 GCA_012035435.1 Sphingopyxis sp.
GGCGCGGATGTCGCGGCGTCGCTGGATGACACTGGTTACATCATGCGCGGCGGCGACTGGGTGCTGGAAAGCCGGGTCGGCGTGGTTGAGAATGCGGTTTTGACGGCGGACCGCTGGGAAGGTTTGCTGGCCCCGGCGCTGATTTCAGTCAGTTCGGCGACAACGGTGCTGCGCGTCTTTAACAGCGCAGGCACGCTGGTGTCGGACAGCAGCACTGGCACCGGTTTTGCCGGGGGGCGGTCGGTCGGCGTAACCGCAGGCGGGTTCGCCGTCTGGTCAAACGCTGGCACCGTCGGCGGCCAAGCCGTCGATCTGCGCGCCGTGATTGTGAGCAATACGTCGGGCACATCCGCGGCCGACGTCATCAATTTCGACCGGCCAACGCTTACTAGCAACGATCCGGCTTTCCTGCTGACGGCGCCGCGGGAAGCGGCACGGCATCGGTCCAGGTTCGCTGGGAATTGGTGCTTGCGGGCACCAACACACCGATAGCCGCCGACATCAACTTCACTATCGCCGATATTGACGGAACCGGGGCCAATCCCAACGCGCCGACGCGCGAGTTTGTGGTGGTCGCCACGGACACATTGTCGTCGTTCCAGTCGGCTGGAACGACCGACATCCGGTTCATCACCTCCACCCCCGGCAGCGTGACGGCCTATGGCACCCAGAATGAACTGGCCAACCCGCCGCAACCAATCTCGGCCGCCAAGTTCAACTGGCTGAACACCAGCAGTTGGGTGATCACCTACAACACCGTACGCGCAGCAGTGTTGACGGCTCGCTTTAACCACGACGGCAATAGTGAGTTTAATCTGGGCACGGGCGGCATCACCACATCGATCCCGCGCATAGATTTGGATAGCAACAACAGCACAGCGTCGGGTTCGGGCTATCGCGGGACCTATATCGAAAATGGCGCAGGCGTCAGGATTGTCGATACCGATACGACGATCACCAATCCTGTCGGCAATGTCACGTCGTCAACGGTCACGCTCACCAATGCTCAGGCGGGCGATCAACTGCTGGTCAATGGATCGGCGGCTGCGTCAGGCACTCTCGCTGGCGGCATCAGCTATACGATCACCGGCAATGTCATTCAGCTGACGGGTTCGGCGACGGCGGCATCCTATCAAGCGGCCTTGGGAGCGATCAGCTTCCGCAGCACCAGCGAGCGGCCGAGTACGGCCGACCGCATCTTCAATATCGGCTTCGCCAATGCGACCTTCGCCTCGAACGTCGCCGTGTCGACGATCAGCGTCGTTGAGGTCAACGATCTGCCCACCGCCGCCAACGACGGGGCCCGCACGACCGCCGAAGATACACCGATCCTGAACATCGATGTCCTCGCCAACGACACCGACATTGACGACAAGCCGGTTCCGGGGGGCACGAACAGCAATGTCGTGGTCACGTCAGCGAGCGCGTCCAACGGTGTCGTTTCGATCAATGCCAATGGTACGCTGAACTATACGCCCAATGCCAATTTCAGCGGCACCGACACGATCACTTACACCATCAGCGACGGACGCGGGGGCACGTCAACGGCGACGGTGCCCATTACGATCACGGCGGTGAATGATGCGCCCACGGCGGTTGGCACCCTGCCGCCGCGCAGCAATCTGGACGGAACCGCGGGCATTAATGTGGCGACCGCATCGGCCTTTGCCGATGTCGACGGGCCGTCGGCAACCTACGGCGCGACCGGCCTGCCGCCTGGACTGTCGATCAACAGCGCAACCGGCGCGATTACGGGCACCATTGACCGCAGCGCCAGCCAGACCGGCGGGGGCGTCTATAATGTGGTGGTGACCCGTTCGGACGGGACCTTGTCAGCGACGCAGGCCTTTGGCTGGACCATCACCAATCCGCCGCCGGTCGCGGTCAATGACGCCGCGCTGACGGTGAATGAGGATGTGGCGGGCACGACCGTCAATGTTCTGGCGAATGACAGTGATCCCGACGGCGATCCGTTGACCGTGACGGGCGCGAGTGCAACCAACGGCACCGTTGTTATCAACGCCAACAACACAATCACCTTCACGCCCAATGCCAATTATAATGGCCCGGCAACGATCACCTACACCATCAGCGATGGGCAGGGCGGCACTGCGACCGCGACGATTCCGGTCACGGTTACCGCGGTCAACGATGCACCGGTGCGGGTGGGTTCGCTCCCGCCCCAGACCAATGCCGATGCACAGGCGGGCATCAATGTCGCGACCGCTGGTGCGTTCAGCGATGTCGACAATGCGACTTTGACCTACAGTGCCACCGGCCTGCCCGCCGGCCTCTCGATCAACGCCGCCACGGGCGCGATCACCGGCACCATCAACCGGTCGGCTTCACAGGGCGGCGCTGCAGGCGTTTACGCGGTGGTCGTCACTGCGACCGATGCGGCAGGCGCGGCGGTTACGCAGACGTTTAGTTGGACCGTCACCAACCCTGGCCCGACCGCGGCCAATAACAGTGCATCGACCAGTGAAGATACGCCGATCCCGTCGATCAATGTGCTGGGCAATGACAGTGATCCTGATGGCGATCCGCTGACAGTGACCGCCGCGAGCGCGCCCAACGGCACTGTTACGATCAACGGCGACGGCACGCTGCGCTATGTGCCCAACGCCAATTTCAATGGCACCGACACGATCACCTATACGATCAGCGATGGTCAGGGCGGCACCGCCACCGCCACGGTTACGGTGACGGTCGGCGCGGTCAATGATGCGCCGACGCCCGTCGGAGCGCTGCCACCGCAGGCTAATGTCGATGCGACCGGCGGGATTAATGTGCCGACCGCAGGCGGCTTTGCCGATGCAGACAGTCCGGCCTTGACCTATAGCGCAGCGGGCTTGCCGCCGGGCCTGTCGATCGACAGCGCCACCGGGGTCATAACGGGGACGCTGACCGCCAACGCCAGCCAGGGCGGCGCTGGTGGCGTATACAGCGTGGCCGTTACCGCGACCGACGCAGGCGGGCTTACGGCAACGCAGACCTTCAGTTGGACCGTCACCAACCCGCTGCCGGTTGCGGTCAATGACACGGCGACGACGAATGAAGATACGCCGATCCTGATTCCGGTGTTGCCGAACGACAGCGATCCCGATGGCGATCCTTTGACCGTGATCGCGGCAAGCGCCAGCGTCGGCGTGGCGACGATCGTCGGCAATCAAGTGCAATATGCGCCGCCCGCGAACTTCAATGGTACCGCGACGATCAGCTACACGATCAGCGATGGCAATGGCGGCACATCGACCGCAACGATCACCGTCACGGTCAGCCCGGTCAACGACGCGCCGGTCGCAACGCCGATCCCGGCGCGCAACACCAGCGATGGCGCGGCGATTTCGGTGCCTGTCGCGGGCAATTTCAGCGATGTTGACGGCAACCCGCTCAGCTTCAGTGCGGCGGGCCTGCCGCCTGGGCTCAGCATCAATCCCGTCACCGGGCTGATCACCGGCACTATTGCCGCCAATGCCAGTCAGACGAACGGCGGCGTTTACACCGCCACGATCACCGCGAGCGATGGCAATGGCGGGACGGTGACGCAGACGATCACCTTCAACGTCACCAACCCTGCGCCGGTTGCCGCAAACGATAGCGGATCGACAGCGGAAGATACGCCAGTGACGCTCAGCCCGCTGGCCAATGACAGCGATCCCGATGGCGACCCGCTGACCATCGACGGCGGCGGCGGCGCCCAATGGGACTGTGGTGATCAACGCCAATGGCACCGTGACTTATACACCCAACCCGGGCTTTAATGGCACCGATACGATCACCTATACGATCAGCGACGGCAATGGCGGGACGTCGACCGCGACCGTCACCGTGGCGGTCGCAGATGTGAACGATACGCCGGTCGTGTCGGGCTCAATCGGCAATCAGACCAATTTGGATGCCCAAGTCATCAGCCTGCCGGTCGCAGGGGCCTTCAGCGATCCCGATGGCGATACGCTCAGCTATTCCGCGAGCGGGTTGCCCGCCGGCCTGACGATCAATCCGGCCACCGGGGTTATCAGCGGCACCATCGACCGGTCGGCGAGCCAGCCGAACGGCGGCGTGTACAGCATCACTGTGACCGCCAGCGATGGCCGCGGCGGCACTGCGGTTCAAAACTTCACTTGGACCGTGACCAACCCGGCGCCGGTCGCGAGCAACGATATTGCCAACACCGCCGAAGATACGGCGGTCAATGTCGCGGTGCTTGGGAATGATGTCGACGCCGACGGCGATCCGCTGACCATCACCACGGCCAGCGCGGGCAGCGGCACGGTGGTGATTCTGCCCAATGGGATGCTGCAATATACGCCGAACCCGAATTTCAACGGGCAAGACACCATTGTCTATACAATCACCGATAGCGAAGGCGGGACGTCGACCGCGACGGTGACGGTCAATGTCGCCCCGGCCAATGACGCGCCGACGACCGTCGGCCTGCCCCCGCAAAATGGTGATGATGGCGCCGCAGTCAGCATCCCGACTGCGCCGGCGTTCAGCGATGTCGATGGCGACGCGCTGACCTTTACTGCTACTGGTCTGCCGCCCAGCCTGAGCATCGATCCGGTGACCGGCGTGATTTCGGGGACGCTGGCACCTGACAGCTCGCAGAACGGGCCCTATGTGGTCACCGTCACCGCCACCGATCCGTCGGGCGCGAGCGTGACGACCAGCTTTGTCTATGGCGTCCAGAATATTCCGCCGGTTGCGACCAACGACACGGCATCAACACCCGAAGATGTTCCGGTCGTCGTGGCGGTGCTGACCAACGACAGCGATCCGGATGGCGATCCGCTGACCATTACCAGTGCCAATGCCACAAATGGCACGGTGGTGGTCAATGCCAACGGAACCGTCACCTTTACCCCTGCGCCCGATTTTAACGGCGTCGCCACCGTGACCTATACCGTCAGCGACGGACAGGGCGGAGTGGCAACAGCAACGCTGACCATCAATGTCGGTGCGGTGAATGATGCGCCGACATCAGTACCGATCCCGAATGTCACCAATCAGGATAATCAGGCGGTTTCGGTCAACACTGGCGACTTTTTCACCGACAAGGACGGCGATACGCTAAGCTTTAGCGTGGTGGGCCTGCCCGCTGGCTTGGGTATGGACGCGGCCACCGGCATCATCTCAGGCACGATCGATCGTAACGCGTCGCAGCCGAACGGCGGAGTGTACAGCGTTACGGTCACCGCGCGCGATCCGGGCGGGCTGGTCACCAGCCGCACCTTTACCTGGACCGTCACCAACCCCGCGCCGACCGCGACCAACGACGCCGCGACAACCACTGAAGATACGCTGATTGCGGCGATCACGGTGCTGGGCAATGATAGTGATCCCGACGGTGATACGCTGACCGTCACGGCGGCAAGTGCGCCCAACGGCACCGTCACCATCAACCCCGACGGCACATTGCGCTATGTGCCCAATGCCAATTTCAACGGCAGCGATACGATCACCTATGTCATCAGCGACGGCAATGGCGGCACCTCGACCGCAGCGGTCATCGTCACCGTTACCCCGGTCAATGACGTACCGGTCGCCGTCAATGACAATGCGACCACGAATGAAGATCAGCCGGTTACCGTCGGCTTGCTGGGCAATGACAGCGATCTTGATGGCGACACGCTTACGGTCATAGCGGCAAGCTCGCCGAACGGCACGGTGGTGATCAACCCGGACGGCACGGTCAGCTTCACCCCTGCGCCCAATTTCAATGGTCCGACGACGATCAGCTACACGATCAACGACGGCAATGGCGGCACCGCGACGGCGACGGTCAATATTGTCGTCAACGCCGTGAACGACGCCCCGGTCGCGAACGCCAGCACGGCCACGACCAGCGAAGATACGCCGGTTACTGTGCCAGTGCTGGCCAATGACACCGATCTTGATGGCGATCCGCTGACGGTGACGGCTGCATCTGCACCCAATGGCACGGTGGTGATTAACCCCGACGGCACCGTCACCTATACGCCGAACGCCAATTTCAACGGCACCGACACCATTAGCTACACGATCAGCGACGGGCAGGGCGGCTTCGCGACCTCGACCGTTACGGTGACGGTGGGCGCGGTCAATGATGCGCCGACGGCAATGCCCATCGCGCCGCAGACCAATGTCGACGCAGCGGTCGTCAGTTTCCCGGTTGCTGGCAATTTCAGCGATCTTGATGGCGACACGCTGACCTACGCCGCCACCGGGCTGCCAGCAGGGCTCTCGATCAACCCCGCCACGGGCTTGATCAGCGGCACAATTGACCGCTCGGCCAGCCAGACGAATGGCGGCGTTTATTCGGTCACCGTGACCGCCAGCGATGGCAATGGCGGAACCGTGAGCCAGACGTTCGGCTGGACCGTCACCAACCCCGCGCCCCTTGCGGCCAATGACACGGCGGCAACCAACGAAGATGCCCCGGTCACGGTGGCGGTGCTTGCCAACGACAGCGATCCCGATGCAGACCCGCTGACCGTTACCAGCGCTACCGCGCCCAACGGCACGGTGGTGATCAACGGTGACGGCACCATCACCTACACCCCGAACGCCAATTTCAACGGCACCGACACGATCACCTATACGATCAGCGATGGTCAGGGGGGCACCTCGACCGCGACCGTGACCGTCACGGTGGCTGGCGTGAATGATGCCCCGACAGTTGATACCCCGCTGCCTGCGCAGACCGGCGTCGATAGCGGAGCCGTTAACATCCCGGTCGCGGGCAATTTCAGCGATCTGGACAATGACCCGCTCAGCTTCACGGCCACCGGCCTGCCTCCCGGCCTGACCATCAGCGCCGCTGGCGTGATTAGCGGCACGCTTGCCGCGGGCGCGTCACAAGGCGGCCCCAATGGCGACGGCATCTACAGCGTCACCGTCACCGCCAGTGATGGCCGCGGCGGCACGGTCACTTCGACCTTCAGCTATACCGTCACCAACCCGGTGCCGACGGCGGCCAATGATACGGCGGCAACGGCGGAAGATACGCCGGTCACAGTGGCGGTGCTGGCGAACGACAATGACCCCGATGGCGATCCGCTGACGGTCACATCGGCAACCTCGCCCAATGGCACGGTCGTGATCAACGGCGACGGCACCATCACCTTCACCCCCAACGCCAATTTCAACGGCGCGACGACGATCAGCTATGCGATCAGTGACGGCAATGGCGGCACGGCAACGGCGACGGTGAACGTCACCGTCGGGGCAGTAAACGACGCGCCCGTGGTCGATACGCCAATCGCGAACCAGAGCGGCGTGGACAATAGTGCGGTCACCATTCCCACGGCAGGCAATTTCAGCGACGTTGACGGCAATCCGCTGACCTTTAGCGCGACGGGCCTGCCTCAGGGTCTGATAATCGATCCGGCAACAGGCGTTATCAGTGGCACCATTGATCCGGGCGCTTCGCAGCCGAATGGCGGCGTCTATAGCGTGACCGTGACTGCAAGCGACGGCAATGGCGGCACGGTCAGCACGACCTTTACCTACACCGTCACCAACCCGGCGCCCGCCGCGGTCAACGACACTGCGACGACTGCAGAGGACACCGCAGTCGTCATCCCAGTGCTGGCCAACGACAGCGATCCCGATGGCGATCCGCTGACGGTCACGTCGGCGACCTCACCCAATGGCACGGTTGTGATCAATGGCGATGGCACGATCACCTTTACCCCCAACGCCAACTTCAATGGCCCAACGACGATCACTTATGCCATCAGTGATGGCAATGGCGGGACATCGACGGCGACGGTCAATGTAACGGTGACAGCAACCAATGATGTCCCGACGGCGGACACCCCGCTGCCGACCCAGACCAATCAGGATGCCGACGCCGTCACCATCAACGTCGCGCCCAGCTTCAGCGACCTCGACGGCGATACGCTCAGCTTCACCGCGACCGGCCTCCCGCCCGGTGCGTCAATCAGCGCGACGGGGGTCATCACCGGCCCGCTCGACAATAGCGCATCGCAGGGCGGCCCGAACAACAATGGCGTCTATACCGTTGTCGTGACCGCCACCGACGGCAACGGCGGCACGGTGCAATCGACCTTCACCTGGACCGTTACCAATCCGGCACCGGTCGCCGTCAACGATACGGCGAGCACGCCCGAAGATACCGATATTGTCATCGCGGTGTTGGCAAACGACACCGATGCCGACGGCGACACGCTGACGGTGACCAATGCGACCGCGCCCAATGGCGCGGTGGCGATCAATCCGGCCACGGGCGCGCTCACTTACACGCCGAACCCCAACTTCACCGGCACCGACATCATCACCTATCAGATCAGCGATGGCGAGGGTGGCACCTCGACCGCGACGGTGACGGTCACGGTCGGCGCGGTCAATGATGCGCCAACAACGGTGGGGCTGCCCGACCTGTTCGATATCGACAACAGCATCGTGACCATCCCGGTTGCTCCGGCCTTTGCCGATGCAGAAGGCGACACACTCAGCTATTCTGCCACCGGCCTCCCTGCCGGCGTTTCCATCAATCCTGCGACCGGCGTGATCTTTGGCCAGATTGCCAGCAATGCCAGCACCATTGGCGGCGGCGTTTATACCATTACGGTCACCGCGGATGACGGCAACGGCGGGACGGTGTCGACCACATTCACTTGGACGATCACGAATACGGCGCCCTTTGCCGCCGATGACACAGCATCGACCGCCGAAGATGCGCCGGTCACTTTTGGCGTGCTGGGCAACGACATTGACCCTGATCTTGATCCGTTGACGGTGGTGTCGGCCACGGCGACCGACGGAACGGTGGTCGTGAACCCTGACGGCACGCTGACCTTTACGCCCGAGGCTGATTTCAATGGCACGGCGATCGTTACCTACCGCATTACCGACGGTAACGGCGGGTTCTCGACGGCCACAGCGACGATCACCGTGGCCCCGGTCAATGATGCCCCCGACGCAACACCGCTGCCCAACCGCAGCAATCTTGATGGCGACACCGTCAACATCCTTGCCGGCGCACAGTTCAGCGACCGGGAGGGCGATACGCTTGGCTTCACTGCAACGGGGCTGCCTGCTGGTTTGGCGATCAATCCGGTCACCGGGGCCATAACCGGCACCATCGATCCAGCCGCCAGCCAAGTGAACGGCGGCGTCTATATCATTGAAATCACGGCCAGCGATGGCAATGGTGGGACCAAGACGATCAGCTTTGTCTGGACCATCGCCAACCCCGGCCCGACCGCCGATGATGATAGCGCGAGCACCACCGAAGATACGGCGGTCACCATTACCGTGCTGGTCGGCGACACCGATCCTGATGGCGACGCGCTGGCTGTCACGGCCGCCAGCGCCCCCAATGGCAGCGTGATCATTAACAATGACGGCACCATAACCTATACGCCCAATGCAAATTTCAATGGCACCGACACTATTACCTATAGCATCAGCGACGGCCAGGGTGGGACGTCGACAGCGATCGTGACAGTGACGGTCGGCGCCGCCAATGACGCCCCCACCGTGAGCCCGCTGCCTGCGCGCAGCAATGTCGACAGCGCGGTGGTATCGGTCCCGGTGGCGGGCAATTTTGCTGACCTGGACGGCGATACGCTGACCTTCAGCGCGACCGGCTTGCCGCTTGGGCTGATCATTGATGCGGCTGGCGTGATCAGCGGCACCATCGATCCGGCCGCATCGCAAGGCGGCCCGGCGGGCGATGGCATTTACAGCGTCACCATTACCGCCAGCGATGGCAATGGCGGTACCGTATCGACCACCTTCAGCTGGGCCGTAACCAATCCGCCGCCGGTTGCCGTCAATGACCTGGCGACGACGATTGAAGACACGCCGGTCGATATCCCGGTTCTGGCAAACGACAGCGATCCCGACGCCGATCCGCTCACCGTCGCTACGGCGAGCGCCGGCAACGGTACGGTCACTATCGGCGCTGGCGGAGTGCTGACCTATACCCCCAATGCCAATTTCAATGGCACCGATACCATCACCTACAGCATCAGTGACGGCAATGGCGGCACGGCCACCGCGACCGTCACGGTAACGGTTGGCGCAGTCAATGACGCGCCGGTTTCGACGCCGATTGCGGCTCAGAATAATGCGGATAACGCCACCGTCTCGGTTCCGGTTGGCGGCAATTTCAGCGATGTCGACAATGCCACGCTGACCTTTAACGCGGTGGGCCTGCCGCTGGGCCTCAGCATCGATCCCGCAACCGGCCTTATCAGCGGGACGATTGACCGCAATGCCAGCCAGCCGAACGGCGGCGTCTATAGCGTCACGGTGACCGCCACGGACGCGGGCGGCCTGACGAGCAGCCAGACCTTTAACTGGACGGTGACCAATCCGCCGCCGGTTGCGGCCAATGACGTGGCGACGACGAACGAAGATAGCGCCGTGGCCATTCCCGTCCTTGCGAATGACAGCGATCCCGACACCGATCCTTTGACCGTGACCACGGCCAGCGCGGGCAACGGCACCGTCACCATCGGTGCGGGCGGGGTGCTCACCTACACCCCCAATGCCGATTTCAACGGCACCGACACCATCACTTACACGATCAGCGACGGCAATGGCGGCACGTCTACCGCGACGGTCACGGTCACGGTGGCTCCGGTCAACGATCCGCCTGTGGCGCTGAATGATGCGACCTCAACCAACGAGGACACGCCGGTCACCATCGCGGTGCTCGCCAACGACAGCGATGTCGATGGCAACCCGCTGACGGTCACGGCGGCATCCTCGCCCAATGGCACGGCTGTGATCAATGCTGACGGTACGGTCACCTTCACCCCGGCGGCCAATTTCAACGGTGTGGCGACGATCACCTACACGATCAGCGATGGTCAGGGCGGCACGTCCACTGCCACGGTCACGGTCGATGTGAACCCGGTGAATGATGCGCCAGTCGCAACCAACGACAGTGCGACAACCGCCGAAGACACGCCTGTAACCGTCGCGGTGCTGACCAACGACAGCGATGTCGATGGCGATCCGCTGGCCGTGACGGCGGCAAATTCGCCCGATGGGCAAGTGGTGATCAACCCCAATGGGACGATCACTTTCACCCCCAATCCGAATTTTAACGGCACCACCACGGTCACCTACACGATCAGCGATGGCAAAGGCGGCACGTCGACCGCTACCGTCACGCTAACCGTCGCGGCGGTGAATGACGTGCCTGTCGCCAACCCATCGGTCGCGGTGACGAACGAGGATACGCCGGTCACGCTAACCCCGCTCGCCAATGACAGCGATGCCGATGGTGATCCGCTGGCCGTGACCACGGCGAGTGCGGAAAATGGCACGGTCGTGATCAACCCTGACGGCACCGTGCGCTATACGCCGAACGCCAACTTCAACGGCACCGACGTCGTGACCTACACGATCAGCGATGGCCGCGGCGGCACTGCAACCTCGACCGTCACCGTCACCGTCAATTCGGTGAACGATGTGCCGGTCGCCGCGAATGATACGGCGACGACGCCAGAGGACGGCCCGGTCATCATCCCCGTGCTCGCCAACGACCGCGATGCCGATGGCGATCCGCTAACCGTTACCGCGGCGACGTCGCGAACGGCACGGTGGTCATTAACCCTGATGGCACGGTCACCTTCACCCCCACCGCCAATTTCAACGGCCCGACGACGATCAGCTATACGATCAGTGACGAGCGCGGCGGCACGACGACGGCAACGGTGGCGGTCACCGTGACGCCGGTCAACGATCCGCCGGTCGCACGGCCAGATGCCGCGACCACGGCGGAGGATACGCCGGTGCGTATATCGCCGCTGCCCAATGACAGCGATGTGGACGGCAACCCGCTGACTATCGTGGCGGCGAGCGCGCCGAACGGGACGGTGGTGATCAACGCCGATGGCACCGTAACATACACGCCCAACGCCAATTTCAACGGCACCGACACGATCACTTATACCGTCAGCGATGGGCGGGGTGGGACATCGACCACCACGATCGCCGTCACCGTCACCCCGGTCAACGACATCCCCGTGGCGCGGAATGACGTGTTCACGATGGACGAAGATACAACCGCGCGTATTCCGGTGCTGTCGAACGATTTTGATCTGGATGGCGACACGCTGACCATCACGGCGGCAAGCTCGCCCAATGGGACGGTCGTTATCAACGCCGATGGCACGGTCAGCTTTACGCCCAACCGCGATTATTTCGGCCCCGCGACGATCACCTATACGATCAGCGACGGGCGCGGCGGCACAGCGACGGCGACCGTTGCGGTCAATGTCGGCAACACCAACGAACTGCCGGTGGATGGCGATGAGGCCATCTTCACCATCGGGGGCGTGCTGACCCGCATCGATGTGCTGGCCAATGCGACCGACCCGGAACGCGACCCGCTCTCCGTCTTCTTTGTCGATGTGGTGAGCGGACCCGGCACGGTGGTGATCAATCCCGACGGCTCGCTCGGCTATACTGCGCCGCCCGAGTTCCAAGGCGTGGTCACGATCCGCTATATCGTCAGCGACGGGAAGGGCGGCTTTAACGAAAGCTTCACCACCATCACCGTCACCCAGGCGACGGCGGACATCAACGCGCTGCTCGGCAAACCGCGCGATCCGGGCATCCCCGACGGCTGGCGCGTCGATGCGGTGCGTGATCAGACGCGCGAATTTATCAACGTCCCGCTGATCATCGATCAAACCGCGAACGACTTCCGCTCGCTGAACCCCACGGCCATGCTGTTTGGCGAACGCCCGCTGCTGACAGCCATCAACGGCATGGGCTGGCTGCGCGGTATGGGCGAACTTGATGTCGATGGTAGTCCGGTGACCGAGGTGGTGAACCAGATCGACCGCATTCGCGACTTGCGCTTTGGCATGGACCGGCTGTTCGATCCGCGCTTCGGCGATTTTATGGTCGACACGCTCACCGGCTTCTCGGTGCGTCAGCTCGACAGCGGCAATGATCAGTTGATGATCGAATCGGTCGTCCGCGACCGCGTGATATATATGGAAGCGCGCGATATCGGCGGCTGCTCGGCGATCAATGCCATGATCTCGATGCGCGGCCAGGCGCAGGACTTCGACACCTGGGCGCAGATGGGCAACCAGGGCTGGGCCTACGAGGACGTGGCTGCCGTTCTTCAAGCGCATGGAAAGCTATGAGGGCGGTGACGAGTCACTTCGCTTGCCCAGGCCCCGGCGCGACTCGACGGGTTGCGCGCAGGTGTCTGGCGCGCTGCGGGAATGATCGAGATGACGGACGCAGTTTGAAGACGGCTTCGATGCGGCATGCCGCGCGCTTGGGACGGCGGGTGTTTCTTTGCGGCCCTTCGAGCCGCCAGCTTATGCCTATGGTCGATCCAGGCGCGCCGGACTGC
>JAAUPH010000035.1 GCA_012035435.1 Sphingopyxis sp.
GTCTGGCAGACATGCTGACCGGCCCGACCGCACTTGCGACCTCGACCGATCCGGTCGCGGCGGCCAAGGTTGCGGTCGAATTTGCCAAAACCAACGATAAATTGGAAATCGTTGGCGGCGGCATGGGCGACACTGTCCTCGACGTGAACGGCGTGAAGGCTCTGGCCTCGCTGCCCTCGCTCGACGAGCTGCGCGCCAAGATCATTGGTCTGGTGCAGGCTCCGGCCACCAAGCTGGCGCAGATCACCTCTGCCCCTGCTGGCCAGTTGGCGCGGGTCTTTGGCGCATATGCGACCAAGGATGCAGCATAATTTTCGTATCGATTTTTTGAAACATCGCCGGGCGTGGCCCGGAATTTTGGAGACTTACAATGGCTGATCTTGCAAAGATTGTTGAAGACCTGTCGGCGCTGACCGTTCTTGAAGCGGCGGACCTGTCGAAGATGCTGGAAGAAAAGTGGGGCGTTTCGGCCGCTGCTGCTGTTGCTGTGGCCGCTGGCCCGGCTGCCGCTGCTGGCCCCGCCGCAGAAGAGCAGACCGAATTTGACGTCATCCTGACCGGCGACGGCGGCAACAAGATTAACGTGATTAAGGAAGTTCGCGCGATCACCGGCCTGGGCCTGGGCGAAGCCAAGGCGCTCGTCGAAGGCGCGCCGAAGGCCGTCAAGGAAGGCGTGAACAAGGCCGAAGCCGAAGAGCTGAAGAAGAAGATCGAAGCTGCCGGCGGCACCGTCGAACTGAAGTAATTCAGATCTCGCCCCTTGTGGGCGCGAAAAAGGGCGGTTCCCATGCGGGAGCCGCCCTTTTTTTGTCCAACCGCCGTCCAGGGATCAGGCGGCGCTCTGCAAGGCCGCCGGACGATCTGCGTGCAGGGCAATCACCGCACAAATGCACCCAAGCTCTGCGGCAAACCGTGCTTGCGATGTAGCGCGTGGCTGGGCTGCGTGGCTTGCAATCATCGGCATTGACAGTGACAGACGCAATGTCGCGGCAAAGCCGCCGCCGGGCAGGCGATAGGCCCGCACAGGTTGGCCGATGCCGATGGGCGGACTGGCGCGCTCACTGATTGCGCGATGGATGGCGCTGGCTGCGCCGAAATCAAGCTGTGGGCGGCTCGCTGCGAGGTCGAGTGTCACCAGCGACGCAGCAAGGCAGGGCTTGCACTGTGCATGCAAAAGGCCGAATTCTGCGGTGGCTGCTGCCGCCCGCGCGGCGGCCGCAAAGTCAGCGACAATTTCGGTGACGCGGGCCGCGGGCAACGCCTGAAAGCGGTCAATTTCGAACAGCGCCCCAGCCAGTCGGAGCAACAGCCCGGCGTTGGCTGTATCCGGCAGCGCATCACGCCCCGGCCATTCGCATGGCCATTCGGCGCGGCGCGACAGCTGGGCGAAGCCGGGGCTGAGCGGCGCGGCCTGGCGCATCAGTTTATTCGGGACAAATGCAAAGCCGCTGAACGGCGCGCCGCCGGCAAATTTGCTGCCCGTCGCCAGGACAACGGCTCCCATGGTGAGATAGGCACGGACCGCCGCCGGGCTGATCCGCAACTGGCAGGCATCGACCACGAGCGTGGCGCGGGCGCCATAGCGATCGGCGAGCCGCCGGCAATCGGCGCCAAAGGCAGGGTGAGCCCGGTTTTCGACCCGTGGACTATATGGATAACCGGATGCTCGCCCGCGGCAATGGCCGCGTCGGCGATCGCCTCGATATCCAGACGGACATCGGCGGAATTGCGGGGGTGACCCTGATCATCGCGGATCGCAACGTCGGTGAGACGTGCGGCGGCGTGCTGAGTGTCTATTGGCATGCCGCTGGTCACAACCGCACCGGTGGCGGTGCGATCGGCGAAAAAGCGGCCTGCGGCGCTGTGGACACAGCCGCTGCCGACCTCGTCGCGGCCGAGCAGGATCGCGCAATGTGGTCCGGCATCGGGCGGAGCAACAGCAAGGCCCACATATTCAAGGTCTGTTCCCGATGCGGCGATGACAATCGCTGTGCTGGGCATCGCATAGTGGGCACGCAGGCGGTCGCGGAGCGTTTCTAGGAGCGCGGCGTAGCGGTCGGCTCCCAATCCGGCGGTGACGAGCGGATGCCATTCGGCGGCGAGATGCGCGAGCGCATCGGCGCTGATGCTGCTGATCGTCGATGAGCCGTAGGCGAGACCGCCGAAGGGCTCGGCGGTAGCGAAATAGCGATTACGCCCATCGGAGCCGAGCCGAATGCGGTCGTCACCGCCAGCAATGATCAGGTCCAATACGGCGGCAATCATCCGTTCGTCGCCGACATATGGCGTTCGGGCGCAATAATTCACGCTGCGTCCTCCATTAAGAGAACCCCCGTTGGGACTGGAACATTTCACTGGCGTGGCGGTTCCATGAATCCGTGATTCACGGTTTTGTCATCGTGCCGCAAAAAAACCGAGTCACGAGGATGTCATCATGACCGACGCACTTCTCCCCACCCGCTTGAGCGCGATGGCGCGCCGCGATCTGCGCATATTGTATATTGCCAAACATGTGTTTTGGAACGGCGACTTGCATCCCGAAGATGGCAACCATGCGGTCTATCACCGGGAAATGCGCGATACGTTGGAGGGGCTGGGACTGAACCTGCGTCTCGCCAATGATTACAGCACTTTGTTCCAGGACGTCGATGCGGATTTCGTGTTTCCGATGCTCAACCGGGGCGGCTTCTTCAATTCCGAGATGTTGTTGCCGCTGCTGTGCACGCGTATGGGGCTGCCGTTTTTGGGCGCGTCGCCGATCCTGCGTGGGCTGTCGGATGACAAGCATCTGACCAAAGCCGAAGCGGTCCGGGTCGGCGTTCCGACGATGCCATGGCGCGTGTTCCGGCGCGGGGCGCACGTCGACCCGACGCTGTGCCCCGCGGCGAGCCGGTGGGTAATCAAGCCCAACAACAGTTCGGCATCCTGGGGTATTGGCGATGCCACCGACCATGCCGGGATTGGCGAGGCCGTGGCGCGCATTCATGCCGAGGGGCATGACGCCATTGTCGAGCCTTTCTTCGCGGGCAGCGATGTCGAAGTGCCGGTGATTACGGTTGAGGGCCGTCCGCACATTCTGCCGATGATGATCTTCCGCCAAGCTGATCCCGATCATCTCCGCACTTATTCGGAGAAGCGCGATCTGGTTGATCGAGCTCAGAAATATAGCCTCGATTATTTCACCGATGCTGGGGTGGTTGAGAAGATCAGCGCGATGACCAACCGCCTGATCGAAATCTTTTGGCCGTTCGATTTCGGCCGGTTCGAGTTCCGGCTCAATGAGGCAAGCGCTGATGTCCAGTTTCTGGAGGTCAATCTCAACTGCAACCTGTGGTCGCAGAAAGTGTTTGGCCGGGCGGCGGTGGCGGCCGGGCTGAACCAGTCGGACCTTATTGAGACGATTTTGGCCGAAAGCCTGATCCGCCACGGGCTGATGCAGCGCGTGAGCGCTTCGGCGGCAGCGTAAGGGTGCCGGATATGACCGCAACCATCTTGATCCTTGCCGGCCGCCGCCCCGGCGCGATCGACCCGCTGGCGGATGCACATGGCGTCGATGACAAATGTCTGGTCCCAGTAGCCGGCGTCCCGATGCTGGTGCACGTACTCCGCGCCGCACTGGCGAGCGGAACCGCGCGCGTGCTGGTATCGACCCACAATGGTGCTCTCGGCGAAGCGATGGCGGCATGTATTGCGCCGCAGGACGCTGCAAGGATTAGCTTTGTGCCGTCTGCTAATAATCTGGCGGACTCGGTGTTGACCGGTGCCACAGGCGCGGCTTTCCCCATGCTGGTGACAACGGCCGACGCCTGTTTGCTGACCGCGGCGACCATGATGGAAATTGATGCATCGGCGCGGGCCGCGGGGGCTGATGCGGCCGTGGGGCTTGCGCGCAAGCCGATGTACTGGCCGCGCATCCGGATGGCCAGCGGCGTTTCTATCCCTTCTCCGACGTTGAGGTGTCGAACTGCAATGCTTATTGGCTGGGCAGTGCCAAGGCGCTGCGCGCGGCGGAGGCGTTTCGCGGTGGCGGGCAGTTTATCAAGAAGCCCGCACGGGTCGCGCGCGCCTTTGGCTTCATTAATTTGTTGCGTTTTCGCTTTGGGTTGGGGCCGATCAATATCGTGTTCGACCGGCTGGGCCGCCATATGCGGTTGAAACTGGTGCCGGTGCTGGTGAGCGACGGCGCGGCGGCGATCGACGTCGACAATGAATGCTCGCACCGCGTGACACAGGAAGTCATGGCGGCGCGCGCTGCGACGATCGAACCGGCGCGCGCCGCTTAGACCTTATTGCTTCACCGGGCGCACCGACTGGATGGCGACGGTTCCCATATTGGCCATATCGGCGTCGACGATGTTGCAGGTGCCCTTAAAACGCGGCTTGTCGCACACTTCCCATTTCTCGCCGGGGTGAACCGCGATGCTGCCGACGGTCATTTCGAGCTGGAGCGACGGGCGGGCGCGATCGACATCATACATTTCGCCGCCGAACGTCTGACCTTTGAACAGGCGCAGCGTGTTCGCCTCGGTCTTTGACTTGGTGGGGGGTGCGCCCTGCGCGCTGACGAGCGCAGCAGGCAGCAGCGCGGCTGCAGCGATGGCGGCGATATATTTCATATGGAAGGGCTCCGTTAATGTGTCTGACGCGCATCCGTAAGAGCGCCTGACAGCGCGTTCGTCAATGGCGGCGAAGTCCGGCGGGTAGCAGGGGCCGATGAACGGCAGATTGCCGAGCGGGGTTTGACAGTGATCGCGCGCAACCCTATATCGGATTTCATCAACAGTCCGGGAAACGGGTCGCCCTTGCGCAGCGATCCAGACGAATAGGGCGGTTGGCAACTACCAGGCGTGAATGAAGCTGCGGTTTCCGTGACGGACGCCTGCGGCCTTTCTCGCGTCTGGAACCTGCGCCAAGTCATTCAACAGGCGAGATACTTCACCCATGGCAACCAAGGTAAAGTCGGCGGGCACGGCCCCCGGTCAGACGGCAGCAGCGACCCCGCTCAAGCGCATCCGCAAGCTGTTCGGCAATATCCACGAAGCGGTGGAAATGCCGAACCTGATCGAGGTGCAGCGCGATTCGTATGAGCAGTTCCTGCGTTCGGATCCGTCGATCGGTTATGTCTCGGGGTTGGAAAAACGCTGCGCAGCGTTTTCCCGATCCGCGATTTTGCCGGCACCGCCGAACTTGATTTTGTTCATTATGAACTCGAGCCGCCGAAATATGACGTCGATGAGTGCCGTCAGCGCGGGATCACTTATGCCGCGCCGATGAAGGTGACACTGCGCCTGATCGTGTTCGAGGTCGACAGCGAAACCGAAACCCGCAGCGTGCTCGATATCAAGGAGCAGGACGTTTACATGGGCGACATGCCGCTCATGACCGAAAACGGCACCTTCTTCATCAATGGCACCGAGCGCGTTATCGTGTCGCAGATGCACCGTTCGCCGGGTGTGCTGTTCGACCATGACCGCGGCAAGACGCATTCGTCGGGCAAATATCTGTTCGCTGCGCGCGTCATTCCATACCGCGGTTCGTGGCTCGACTTCGAATTCGACGCCAAGGACATTGTCAATGTCCGTATCGACCGCAAGCGCAAGCTGCCCGTGACGTCGCTGCTCTATGCGCTGGGCATGAATGGCGAGGACATCCTCAACCATTTCTATGACCGCGTAATTTTTTGCACGCGCCGAAAATGGCTGGAAAGTGCCCTTCATCCTCGAAAATTGGCGCGGTGCAAAGCCGGCGTTTGACGTTGTGGACGCCAAGACCGGCGAAGTCGTGTTCGCCGCCGGCCACAAGATTTCGCCGCGGCTGGCCAACAAGGCGGCCAAGGACGGGCTCGACACGCTGTTGATCCCGACCGAGGAAATTTTCGGTCGCTACTCGGCTTATGACCTGATCAACGAGGCGACGGGCGAGATTTATATCGAGGCTGGCGACGAAGTGTCGGCGGACAATCTGGCCAAGATCGACGCTGCCGGCATCGATCAGTTGGTCCTGCTCGACATCGATCATAACAACACCGGTCCTTGGATCCGCAATACGCTGAAAGCAGACAAGGCTGAAGACCGCGATCAGGCGCTGTCGGATATTTACCGCGTGATGCGCCCCGGCGAACCGCCGACGCGCGAAACTGCCGAGGCGTTGTTCGCCGGGCTGTTCTTTGATGCCGAGCGCTATGACCTGTCGGCCGTGGGCCGCGTCAAGCTCAACATGCGGCTGGCGCTGGATGTCGAGGACACGGTCACGACGCTGCGCGCTGATGACATCCTCGCGGTGGTCAAGGAGCTGGTGAACCTGAAGGACGGCAAGGGCGAGATTGACGATATTGACAATCTGGGCAACCGCCGTGTCCGGTCGGTCGGCGAGCTGCTGGAAAACCAGTATCGCGTCGGCCTGCTGCGCATGGAGCGCGCGGTCAAGGAGCGGATGAGCTCGGTCGATGTGTCGACCGTGATGCCCAACGACCTGATCAACGCCAAGCCTGCGGTTGCCGCAGTGCGCGAATTTTTCGGTTCGTCGCAATTGTCGCAGTTCATGGACCAGACCAATCCGCTGTCCGAAGTCACCCACAAGCGCCGCGTGTCGGCGCTTGGGCCGGGCGGCTTGACCCGCGAGCGTGCGGGCTTTGAAGTCCGCGACGTTCACCCGACGCATTATGGCCGCATCTGTCCGATTGAAACGCCCGAAGGGCCGAACATCGGGCTGATCAACAGCCTGGCGACCTTTGCCCGCGTCAACAAATATGGCTTTATCGAAACCCCCTATCGCCGAGTGGTCGATGGCAAGGTGACGAGCGAAGTCGTCTATCTGTCGGCGATGGAAGAGCAAAAGCACACGGTGGCGCAGGCCAACGCCGATCTGAACGCCGATGGCAGCTTTGTCGAAGAGCTGATCTCGGCGCGCGAGGCTGGTGAGTTCCTGATGGCACCGCGCGCAACCATCACGCTGATGGACGTGTCGCCGAAGCAGTTGGTGTCGGTTGCCGCTTCGCTCATTCCATTCCTGGAAAATGACGACGCCAACCGCGCGCTGATGGGATCGAACATGCAGCGTCAGGCGGTGCCGTTGCTGCGCGCCGAAGCGCCGCTGGTCGGCACCGGGATGGAGCGCACGGTGGCTCGTGATTCCGGCGCCGCCATTGCTGCGCGCCGCGGCGGTGTGGTCGACCAGATTGATGCCACGCGTATTGTTATCCGCGCGACCGACATGGTCGAGCCGGGCAAGTCGGGCGTCGACATCTATCGCCTGCAGAAATTCCAGCGGTCAAACCAGAATACCTGCATCAACCAGCGTCCGCTGGTTAAAGTGGGCGACAATATCCGGGCTGGTGAAATCATTGCCGACGGTCCGTCGACCGAGCTGGGCGAGCTGGCGCTGGGCAAGAATGTGCTCGTCGCCTTCATGCCGTGGAATGGCTATAATTACGAAGATTCGATCCTGATTTCGGAACGCATCGTGAAGGATGACGTATTCACGTCGATCCACATCGAAGAGTTTGAGGTCACCGCGCGCGATACGCGGCTTGGGCCTGAGGACATCACGCGCGACATTCCGAACGTTGGTGAAGAAGCGCTGCGCAACCTTGACGAGGCAGGCATCGTTTACATCGGCGCCGAGGTTGGTCCGGGCGACATATTGGTCGGCAAGATCACGCCGAAGGGCGAAAGCCCGATGACGCCGGAAGAAAAGCTCGCTCCGCGCCATCTTTGGCGAAAAGGCGAGTGACGTGCGCGACACCTCGCTGCGGCTGCCGCCGGGCGTGTCGGGGACGATCGTCGAAGTGCGCGTGTTCAACCGCCACGGGATTGACAAGGACGAACGCGCAATTGCGATCGAACGCGAAGAAATCGAGCGGCTGAAGCAGGACGCCGACGATGAGCGCGCGATCCTGAACCGTGCGACTTTCTCTGGCCTTAAGGAATTGCTGATCGGCCAGACGTCGAGCGCCATGCCCAAGGGGTATAAGAAGGGCGACGTTATCACCGAAGACATGCTGGTCGAAATGGACCGGGGTGACTGGTGGAAGGTCGCGATTGCCGACGACGGCGTGCAGGCCGGTCTGGAAGCAATCAAGGGCCAGTATGACGAGGCGATCAAGCGCATCAACGACAAGTTCGATGACCGCGTGGAAAAGCTGCAGCGCGGTGACGATCTGGCGCCGGGTGTGCTGAAGTCGGTCAAGGTGTTCGTCGCGATCAAGCGCAAGCTGCAGTCGGGCGACAAGATGGCCGGTCGTCACGGCAACAAGGGGATCATCAGCCGCATCCTGCCGCAGGAAGATATGCCGTTCCTGGAAGACGGGAAGCCGGTCGATGTCGTGCTGAACCCATTGGGTGTGCCGAGCCGCATGAACGTCGGGCAGATATTGGAAACCCACCTGAGCTGGGCTGCGCACGGTCTGGCCAAGCAGGTGACGGATGCGCTTGAGGAATGGCGGATCGCCAACCCCAATCCGGTTGCGGGCAAGCCGCCCGAAGCGGTGCGCGCGGCATTGAACCATGCCTATGGCACCGAATATGCCGAAGAAATTGGCGCGCGTAACGATGATCAGATCGTTGAGCTGGCCGAAAACCTGGGTCTCGGCGTGCCGTTTGCAACGCCGGTGTTCGACGGCGCGCGCGAAGGCGATGTGTCCGACATGCTGGAACGTGCCGGCCGCGACCGTTCGGGTCAGGTTGACCTGTATGACGGCCGCACGGGTGAGAAGTTCGACCGCCAGGTGACGGTGGGGTATAAATATATCTTGAAACTGCATCACCTGGTCGACGACAAGATCCACGCGCGTTCGATCGGCCCCTACAGCCTCGTCACCCAGCAGCCGCTGGGCGGTAAGGCGCAATTTGGTGGCCAGCGCTTTGGGGAAATGGAGGTCTGGGCCTTGCAGGCCTATGGCGCCGCATACACATTGCAGGAGATGCTGACGGTGAAGTCCGACGATGTGATCGGACGGACCAAAGTGTATGAAGCGATCGTCAAGGGCGATGACACGTTCGAGGCCGGTATCCCGGAATCGTTCAACGTGCTCGTCAAGGAAATGCGCTCGCTGGGCCTTAACGTCGAACTGTCCTCCTATGCCGAGGAAGATCCCGACGAAGGTCCGGAAGCATTGCCGGAAGCCGCCGAGTAACCCATTCCACCCCTCCCCTTCAGGGGAGGGGCCGGGGGTGTGGTCTGTCAACCTAGCACAAGGCCGACAGTCCCACCCCAACCCTCCCCTGAAGGGGAGGGGCTAAGTGAGGAACCAGATGATGAACCAGCTTACCAACTTCATGAACCCGGTCGCCAAGCCCGAGACGTTCGACATGATCAAGATCGGCATTGCCAGCCCGGAGCGTATCCGCAGCTGGTCGTTCGGCGAGATCAAGAAGCCCGAAACGATCAATTATCGCACGTTCAAGCCCGAGCGTGACGGCCTGTTCTGCGCGCGCATCTTTGGTCCGATCAAGGATTATGAATGCCTGTGCGGCAAGTATAAGCGGATGAAATACAAGGGAATCGTCTGCGAGAAATGCGGTGTTGAGGTCACGGTAACGAAGGTGCGCCGCGAGCGGATGGGCCATATCGAGCTGGCCGCGCCGGTGGCGCACATCTGGTTCCTGAAATCGCTGCCCTCGCGCATCGGCTTGCTGCTCGACATGCAATTGAAGCAGCTTGAGCGGGTGCTCTATTTCGAGGCCTATATCGTCCTTGAACCCGGCCTGACGCCGCTGGAGAAATTCCAGCTGCTCACCGAAGACGAGCTGCTCGACGCGCAGGACGAATATGGCGAGGACGCGTTCAGCGCCGGCATCGGCGCTGAGGCGATCCGCGTGCTGCTCGAACAGCTTGATCTGCAGACCGAGCGTGAAGACCTGCTCAAGGAGCTGTCCGAAACCAAGTCGGAACTGAAGCCCAAGAAGATTATCAAGCGTTTGAAGGTTGTGGAAAGCTTCATCGATTCGGGCAACCGTCCCGAATGGATGATCCTTCAGGTCATTCCGGTCATCCCGCCCGAACTGCGCCCGCTGGTGCCGCTCGACGGCGGCCGCTTTGCGACGTCGGATCTCAACGATCTCTATCGCCGCGTAATCAATCGCAACAACCGTTTGAAGCGCCTGATGGAATTGCGCGCGCCCGACATCATCGTGCGCAACGAAAAGCGCATGTTGCAGGAAGCGGTCGACGCGCTGTTCGATAACGGCCGCCGCGGCCGTACCATCACTGGCGCCAACAAGCGTCCGCTGAAATCGCTGTCCGACATGCTGAAGGGCAAACAGGGCCGGTTCCGTCAGAACCTGCTCGGCAAGCGCGTCGATTATTCGGGCCGTTCGGTCATCGTGACCGGCCCGGAACTCAAGCTGCATCAGTGCGGCCTGCCCAAGAAGATGGCGCTCGAGCTGTTCAAGCCGTTCATCTACGCACGGCTTGACGCCAAGGGCCTGTCGATGACGCTGAAGCAGGCAAAGAAGTGGGTCGAAAAGGAACGCAAGGAAGTCTGGGACATTCTGGACGAAGTGATCCGCGAGCATCCCGTGCTGCTCAACCGCGCCCCGACGCTCCACCGTTTGGGCATCCAGGCGTTTGAGCCTGTGCTCATCGAAGGCAAGGCGATCCAGCTGCACCCGCTCGTCTGCTCGGCGTTCAACGCCGACTTCGACGGTGACCAAATGGCCGTCCACGTTCCGCTGAGCCTTGAGGCGCAGTTGGAAGCCCGCGTGCTGATGATGTCGACCAACAATATCCTGAGCCCCGCGAACGGCAAGCCGATCATCGTGCCGTCGCAGGACATGGTGCTGGGCCTTTATTATCTGACGATGGAGCGGGAAGGCGAGCCGGGCGAGGGCATGCTGCTGTCCGATCTCGCCGAAGTGCATCAGGCGCTGTTCACCGGCGCGGTAACGCTGCACAGCAAGATCACGAGCCGCGTGCCGCAGACCGACGAGGCGGGCCGTGAATATATGAAGCGGTTTGAAACGACGCCCGGCCGCATGCTGATCGGCGAGTGCATGCCGAAATCGCACACCGTCCCCTTTGAGTTGGTCAATCGCCTGCTCACCAAAAAGGAAATCGGCGACGTGATCGATCAGGTCTATCGCCACACCGGCCAGAAAGAGACGGTGCTGTTCGCCGACGCCATCATGGCGCTGGGGTTCCGCCACGCGTTCAAGGCCGGCATTTCGTTCGGCAAGGATGACATGATCATCCCGGCGTCGAAGGAAGGCATGGTCAACGAAACCCGCGCCTTGGTGAAGGATTTCGAGCAGCAGTATCAGGATGGCCTGATCACGCAGCAGGAAAAATACAACAAGGCCATCGACGCCTGGTCGCAGTGCGGCGACAAGGTCGCGACCGCGATGATGGACGAAATCCGCGCCACGCCGAAGGGCAAGGACGGCCGCATGGCTCCCGTCAACTCCATCTATATGATGGCGCATTCGGGTGCCCGTGGTTCGCAGGCACAGATGAAACAGCTTGCCGGTATGCGCGGGTTGATGGCCAAGCCGTCGGGCGAGATTATCGAAACGCCGATCATCTCGAACTTCAAGGAGGGTCTGACCGTTCTTGAATATTTCAACTCGACCCACGGCGCGCGCAAGGGCCTGGCCGATACCGCGCTGAAGACGGCAAACTCGGGCTATCTGACCCGCCGTCTGGTCGATGTGTCACAGGACTGCGTCGTGATTGAAGAGGATTGCGGCACGCCCGCGGTCTGGAAATGCGCGCCATCGTGCAGGGCGGTTCGGTGATCGCGTCGCTCGGTGAGCGCGTGCTCGGCCGTACCGTGATGGAAGATGTCACCGACAAGGACGGCAATGTCCTGTCGCCTGCGGGCACCATGCTCGACGAAGCGATGGTGGCCGTGATCGAAGCGGCTGAAGTGCAGGCGATCAAGATCCGGTCACCGCTGGTGTGCGAATCGGTGCTGGGTGTGTGCGGCAAATGCTATGGCCGTGACCTTGCTCGCGGCACGCCGGTAAATATCGGTGAAGCGGTCGGTGTTATTGCCGCCCAGTCGATCGGTGAACCCGGCACGCAGCTGACGATGCGGACGTTCCACATCGGCGGCGCGGCCCAGGTCAACGAACAGTCGAACCTGGAAAGCATCGCCGACGGCACGATCGAATATCGTGACATGGCGACGATCACTGACCAGCGTGGCCGCCGTCTGGCGCTGTCGCGGTCGGGAGAATTGGCGATCATCGATGCCAATGGGCGCGAGCGTGCCGTGCACAAGCTGCCCTATGGTGCCGCGATCATGTTCGCCGATGGTGCAAAGGTGGCCAAGGGCGACCGGATTGCCGAATGGGATCCGTTCACCATGCCGCTGATCACCGAAAAGCCCGGCGTCGTGAAGTATCAGGATCTTGCCGAAGGCAAGACGCTGGTCGAACAAGTCGACGAAGCGACGGGCATCGCCCAGAGCGTTGTCATCGAATATCGCATGGCTGGTCGCGGCAAGAAGGAAGACCTTCAGCCGCGCCTGACCCTGCTCGATGAAGCGAGCGGTGAAGCCGCGCGCTATCTTCTGGCCGTCGGCACGATGCTGTCGGTAGAGGATGGTGCGACGGTGCAGGCGGGCGACATTTTGGCGCGCGTTACGCGGGAAGCGGGCAAGACGCGCGACATTACCGGCGGTCTGCCGCGCGTCGCCGAATTGTTCGAAGCCCGCATCCCTAAGGACAATAGCGTTATCGCGAAAATCTCGGGCCGCGTCGAATTCGTCAAGGATTACAAGGCGAAGCGAAAGATTGCTATCGTTCCGGAAGAGGGCGATGCGGTCGAGTATCTGATCCCCAAATCCAAGGTGCTGGAGGTTCAGGAGGGCGATTATGTGAAGCGCGGCGATGCGCTGATCTCTGGCTCGCCGAACCCGCATGACATCCTTGACGTGATGGGCGTGGAAGCACTGGCCGAATATCTGGTGGCGGAAATCCAGGAAGTTTACCGTCTGCAGGGCGTCAAGATCAACGACAAGCATATCGAAGTGATCGTCCGCCAGATGCTGCAGAAGGTCGAGATTACGCATGGCGGCGACACGACGTTGCTGCCCGGCGAACAACTCGATTATCTGGAGATGATGGAAGTCAATGCCAAGCTGCCCAAGGGTGGTCAGCCGGCGGTCGGCAACCCAGTCCTCTTGGGCATCACCAAGGCAAGCCTGCAAACGCGCAGCTTTGTCTCGGCGGCATCGTTTCAGGAAACCACCCGCGTGCTGACCGAAGCGTCGGTGCAGGGCAAGGTCGACATGCTGTCGGGCCTCAAGGAAAACGTCATTGTGGGCCGTCTGATCCCGGCTGGCACGGGGGGCCGCCATGAACCGCGCTCGTGTGACCGCGTCGTCGCGTGACG
>JAAUPH010000036.1 GCA_012035435.1 Sphingopyxis sp.
TGGCCGGCCCCACGCCCCCGGCCCGCAACCCCAGCCCCGCTGAGCCCTGCCCCCGTCGATCCGGCGGGCAGCGACGTGACCGGCTTCATCTTCAAGGTGCAGGCCAATATGAACCCCGCGCACCGCGACCGCATCGCCTTCATGCGCATGTGCTCGGGCAAATTCACGCGCGGAATGCGGCTGACACAGGCGGGAACGGGCAAGGCTATCGCGGTCAGCCGCCCGATGCTGTTCATGGCGCAGGACCGCGAAATGGCCGAGGAAGCCTTTCCCGGCGACATCATCGGCATCCCCAACCATGGCACGCTGCGCGTCGGCGACACATTGTCCGAACGCAGCGATGTGACGATCACCGGTCTGCCGAACTTCGCCCCCGAAATCCTGCGCCGCGTCGCGCTGGTCGATCCAACCAAGACCAAGCAGCTGCGCAAAGCGCTCGACGATATGGCGGAGGAGGGGATTATCCAGGTCTTTTACCCCGAAATCGGGTCGAACATGATTGTAGGCGTCGTCGGCCAGTTGCAACTCGACGTGCTGATTAGCCGCCTGGAGGCCGAGTATAAGGTCGAGGCGAAACTGGAGGCGAGCCCGTGGGACACCGCGCGCTGGATCGCCAGCGACGACGCCGCCAGCGCGTCAAAGCCTTCCAGTCCGAACATCGCGGCGCCAGTGCGAGCGACCGCGACGGAGCGCCGGTGTTCATGGCGAAGGATCAATGGGAATTGGGCTATGTTGCGCAGCGGAATGCAGCGATCCGGTTCACGGCAACCAAAGAGCGGCGGTTTGCGTAAGCGACATTCGCTTCCAGCCCCGCTCGCAGGCGGAAGAGGGGGCTGATATTGCGGATGCCTTCTCAGCTATTTCTAAAGTAAGCTGAGAAGGTTAGCGTCCTCAACCGACATCTCCCCCTCACGCTCCCCATCAAATTTGCTCACCGTCACGCCCAGCAAGCGTATTCCTTGCTCCAGCGGCATCAGTGCCTGTAGCAACGCCAGCGCGGTTCCGCGCAACGTCACCGCATCGCCCACCGCACCACTCAAGGTTCGCGCCCGGGTGATCGTCCGGAAATCCGCCGAGCGCAGCTTGAGCGTTACGGTTCGCCCATGCCGCTGCTTTGCTGACAGCCGATCCCACACCACCGCTGCCACATGGTCGAGCGCGGCCATGATGTCGGCGGGATCGGTCAGATCGGTATCAAAAGTGCGCTCGGCCCCCACCGATTTCAGCGGGCGGTTCGACGTCACCGCGCGATGATCAATCCCGCGTGCCAGCTTGTAGAGCCAATCGGCGCCATTGCCGAAATTGGCTGCCAGCCATGCCAGCTCGCGCGCGGCGAGATCAGCGCCGGAGTATATCCCGAGCCCTTCCATCTTGGCCGCCGTAACTGGCCCGATGCCATGGAAGCGCCGGATCGACAGACCCGCGACGAAGCCCGCCCCCGCCTGTGGGCGGATGACGGTCAGCCCGTCGGGCTTGTTCTGATCGGACGCCAGCTTGGCAATAAACTTGTTGTAACTGACCCCGGCAGAGGCAGTCAGGCCGGTTTCGGTTTTGATTCGCGCGCGGATGGCTTTTGCCGCTGCGGTCGCGCTGCCGACCGCGGCCTTGTCGGCGGTCACATCCAGATAGGCCTCGTCGAGCGACAGCGGCTCGACTTCATCCGCATAGTCGTGGAAGATCGCCCGGATCTGCTGCGACACCGCCCTATAAGCCTCGAACCGCGGCGGCACGAAGATGAGCTCGGGGCATTGCCGCGCCGCCGTGACGCTGGGCATGGCCGAACGCACCCCGAATTTGCGTGCCTCATAGCTGGCTGCTGCGACCACTCCGCGCCGCGCCGATCCGCCAACCGCGACTGGTTTGCCACGCAGCGCGGGATTGTCGCGCTGCTCCACCGAAGCGAAAAAGGCATCCATGTCGACATGGATGATCTTGCGGACGGGGCCGCTGGCATCGGACGGGGGCGGTTCACAATCGGCCACCCGGCGTGCCTAGCATGTTTCGTTTATGTTCTCAATTCGCAGCATCGTGGCCTTTGCCGAACCACATCGCGCGCAGGACATTATCCTTCTTGCGGTCATGGTGCCAGAATGCGGCGATGATGTGCAGGCTGACGATTGTCAGCAACAGCCATGCCAGCCCGAAATGCGCCCAATATGCTGGCCCCACCAGCGGCTTTGATTTTTCGATGATGCCGGGGATGACGAACAACCCAAAGAATTTCGTCGGGCTGCCAAAGGCCGACGAGGCCAGCCAACCGGTGAACGGCACCACCAGCATCAGGGCATAAAGGCTGCGGTGCGTCCAGCGCGCCGCCCTGTCCTCAAACGGCGTCAGCGGTGCGGTGACCGGTTTAGGATTCACCCATTTCCATACCAACCGCAGCGCCACCAGCGTCAACAGGATCAGTCCCGCCGACTTGTGCCAATGGACATAGGTGATAAAGATCAGCGGCGATGATTTAAACCACGGCATGCTGTCATTGACATGCAGCATGAAGATCGAGGCGCCGATGATCCCCAGCGCCATGATCCAGTGAAACAGCTTGGCCCCGGTTCCCCAACGCGTTGCCGTGTTGCGCAGTGCCATGACCCGATTCCTTCCCGTGTCAGAATTTATAGGCAAAGCTGACGCCGACCTGCCGCTTGCGCGGGGCCGATACGGCGAAGTCGCGCAAGAAGGTCGTCTGGTTCAGCCCGGTCAACGGATTGACGCGCGTCAGCAGCCGGTTGAAATCCAGCAGACGTGTCACCACCAGCGGCGTTTTGTCGTTGAGCAGGTTGCGAGCAAACAGCGTCAGGCTCCACGCCGGCCTTTCGAGGCCAATGCTGGCGTTCAGATTATAGCTGTCGCCCGCCCAGTTGAGGTTATCCACCTGGCTGAAGCGTTTCGATTCATAGGCCAGATCGCCGCGTGCGAAAAACTCCAGATCGCCCGAAACCGGCGCCGTCACCTGCGCTGTCGCGATGAACTGGTGCGTCGGTGTTTGTGGCAGGCGGTTGCCCGAAACATCGCCCTCCAGCTTGTCGAGATCGGCGGGGTTGCGTGTGTCGTTGCTCAGGAAGCCGGGACGCCCATCGGTGTCGTAAATTTCCTCGGTCGTATCATCATAAAATTCGGTAAAGCGCGCATCGACATAGGTATATCCAAAGCGCAGGAACAGCCAGTCGGCGGGCCGCCCGGATACATCGACTTCAAATCCCTTGATCTCCGACTGACCGGCATTTTGGATGAACACCACGCTGTTCGGCGTGCCGCTGGTGCGGATATAGCTCTCACCGCGGCTCAGTTGCTGGCTGGTCCAATCGGTGAAGAAGCCTGCGACCGAATAATTGATGCGGCCAAAGCGGCCCTTGGCCCCAATCTCGAAGCTCCACGCGGTTTCCTCATCGAAAATGTCGAACCCCGCGGCGGCAAAGGCATCGAGGTCGGCCTGGCGCGCGTCGGACGGAAAGTTATTGAACCCGCCCGGCTTATTTCCTTTGGCAGCGGTGGCGTGCAGCGTCAGGTCGGCGCTCGGTTCCCAGCGCAGCGTGAAGCGCGGCAGGAATGCGTTGAACTTGGCGCGGCGCAGTGCGGTGGGCGACGCGGCGGCACGTCATTGCTGCCGACCGGCGCCAGCACTTCGGTCGATCCCCGGATCGTCTCGCTCTGATAGCGTGCTTCGGCCCCGGCGGTCAGCCCCTCGCCAAAGTCCGCTTCGATCATGCCGTACACGGCTTTGCTGCGCACCCCATCGGCACTGTCAAAGGTGCGGCGACTGCGGTTTGCGCTGGTAAACTGGAAACCGGACAGCGAATCGTCCTTGTAATAATAGACCCCGACCAGTCCGCGGATTGGCTGATCCGCCGGTGAGATGACTTTCAGTTCCTGGCTGAAATCCTTGGTCCGCGACTGGTCCACCGCGAAGTTCGCGTTGCTCGTCGGAACGAGCGAATTGTCCTGCCCCGTGATCGAATTGTTGCGATTATAGGCGGTGATCGACGTCATGCTCCAGCCGCTGTCGGTCCGCCCGGTCATCGCCAGACTGGTCCGCATGAACCGCCGGTCGAGCGCGTGATACCCCGCATCCTCAATTTCGCGGTCATTATAGGTATAGGCCGGCAAAATCTTGATCTCGCCGCAGAAAAATCCGCGGCGATTGGTGGGCGTGCGCGGAAAGGGGATCGTCGCGACAATGGGCGGGGCGAAACAGTTGTTCTTTGCCGACCCCTGAAAGCCATAGACATAGCCATTGTCGCGGTCATCGCTGAGGCCAAAGCTCGCCAATGCCTCAAAATTGTCGCTCGGCGTCCACAGCAAACGACCGCCTACGCTAAAGCTACGCTGCGCTCCAAGTTTGCCCGTTTTCTGAATGTCGTTGTTGACATAATCGCCGCCGAACTTGTTCTGGCGAATGTTGACTTCAAACCCCAGTCGGTCGCGGATGATCGGCCCCGACAGAAATCCCGAAACCTCGCTGCTATTATGTTCGGCGATGCTGATCTTGAACCGGCCGGTCAGACCGTCGGTGCTGGGCTTGCGGGTTACATAGTTGACTGCGCCCGAAAAAGTCTGACGCCCGAACAGCGCCGACTGCGGCCCCTTGATCACCTCGACGCGCTCAAGATTTTCCAGCTGATAGCTCGCAATATTATCCGACACGAAGATGCCATCGACAAAGAATGCGGCATTGGGGGCACCGACGACGGACGACATGCCGCGAATGGACGGGCGCACGCCCGCGCCGCCACCGCCGCCGGTGCGGCCAAAACCTTGCTTGTAAGAAAAGCCAGGGGTCTGCGCGGCAAGATCCGAAATGTTGGTCAGCTTTGCCTTGTCGATCGTCTCTGCGCTGGTGACGTTGATGGTCAGCGGCACATCCTGCAGATTTTCTTCGCGTTTCCTGGCGGTGACGATGATGACATCGCTGTCTTCGCTTTCCGTCACGGCGCCCGCGGCATCGCTTTGCGCCAGCGCGGGAGCCGAAACGGTCAGCATGAGTCCGAGCGCGGCCAATGAGATTGATTTCATGATATTTTCCCTCCCAAGATCACAGCGGCCCCCAACCGCGGGAGATGGTGTTACCAATTGTCCGGACAACTTCAACCCTCGGGCTCAGGCTTGACCTGGGCCAGCCAAACTGGCAGTGGCCCGGCGCGTGGCCATGAGCGGGTATAGCATAGTGGTAATGCTCTAGCCTTCCAAGCTAGCTAGGCGGGTTCGATTCCCGCTACCCGCTCCACTTCTGGCGATCGATTCAGCCTGTATCAAAGGCCACGCTTGGTCCGGCCGCGCTCCTGCCCCTTGTCACATGTTTAGCATTCGTGCCTCTGATCTGAGTTAGCCTGTAGCGGCGCAATGAGAAACATGCTTGCTGACAATCCTTTGCGGCTGGGCGGTTCAATCCGCAATCCGATCAAATTATAACAAGCGATTGCAAACTGGAGGAAATTGATCGACGAGGTGTATGGTCATTGCCCGCTTGGACCGGATTTCGTCGCCAATATTTCATGCGGCCTGCATGAATCGGGGCGGAGCTAACGCCGGGCGCATCGTTCACGCCTGTGCCTGGCGGAACGGCCTGTTTTGCTGGGCTCGACGACAATGAATTCTTTCGTCCGTTCACTGCTGCCCTTTGCAGCGATGTCCCTGTCTTGCTTCGGCGCGGCATGGTTGACCGAACTGATTGCCACGCATTCGGGCGGTGCAATCTCCATCTGGCTGACGACTGGTTTTGTCATGGCGGCTGCCGTCGCCTCGCCGCGCTCGCGCTGGTCGCTCTGGGCGCTTGCGGCTGCCGCAGCCGAGGCCAGCGGGAACATGCTGTGGTATGGGCAAGCATCCTATGTTGGCAACCGTTCGCGATGCAGCCATATTCTTGGGTACCGCAATATTGCTGATGCCACTCGTCAGCGCGACGCTGTGCAGCGTCGCGCTTGCATGGTCTTATGACAATCCGCCCTTTGCCGCATGGCCGCGGGTGTTTCTCGGCGATGTGACGGGTGCCGCAATCGCCGGACCATTTGCCCTGCTTATATTGAGCGCTGCAGCCAAGGTGCCTCAATTCACGCGCGCTGACCAAATCGAGGCAGCGCTGCTGACTGCTTTTTTTCTTTTTCTTGCGGTCCTCTCGCTCGGCAGCTTCTTTCCCTTCGTGTTCATCATGCTGTTTCCGATTTTGTGGGCGGCGCTGCGCTTTCGCATGATGGGCGCCAACATCGCGGTGCTCGTGTTGGCCTTGTCGTCCTCGTTTCTGACGGCAGCGGACATCAGTCCCTTTGGCGAAAGTGGGATCTATGGCCGCTATGGATATCAGGGCCTGCAGATTTTCTTGCTAGCGATAACCGTTACCGCGCTGATGATAGGTGCCATTGCAATCGGAAACCGTCGCAGAGTTCCAAAGCGCAATATCGCGCCGCATCAGTGCACTCGCCCGAACCCACGGCGCGATCGCATCATCAAACCGGGAGGGCGCCAGCTTCTTTGCACTTCACCAGTGATCGACACCTACTGCACGCAAATAGTGAACAATCGATCCAATATCGGGTTATAGCGCGCCAGATGGCCGGTGCCCTTATAAGAATTTTGCTATTGGCGGTCGGGTCGGCGGGAGCGCTGCAAGCGCATGCTGCGCCTGTGCCGACCGCTGCAGCTGATCCGTCGCCTGACACGCCTGCGGTTCCGCCAGGAAGCAATAATCCGCCTCAACCCATTATTGCTGATGAAGAATTTGAACGTGAAGTTCCCCGTCTCGACGCTCCCGCGCTCGAAACCATCGATGAATGGCAACAGGCCGAAGACGCCAAGGAGCAAGCACAGCAGAGCGCTGCCGAGGGCGGGACGCCTGCGTTTCGGGACGGTGATGCGGCGGAGGTCTTGCCCGATCCCCCGGTAACCGATCCGCTGCTCGACGATCCGCTCCCAGCGATTGAAAGTTTTGATGCCGAACCGCCGCCAGCGCCCACTGCACCCGCCGACGAAGCGGGCGATGCGGTGCTTTACACTTTCCGCATCGAAGGTCTCACTGCGACCAGTGACTTTGCTCCGGTGCTGCGCACTGTTGAAAACCGGTTTGCGGATTTGTCTGCGCTAGACGACGGCGACGGGCGTGCGCGCGACCGGGCCAAGGTCGGCGCTATGGCGCGCGCCGACCGCCAATTGCTGCTGGATATTCTGATCAGCGAGGGATTTTTCGACGCAGTTGTGGAGGTCGATGCCGAAACCCCGTCCCAGGCAGGTGAGCCTCTGGCGATCGTCCTGACCGCGACGACGGGTCGGCGATATTATTTGGGCATCATCGCGTTCGATGCGCCGCCGCTGGAACCGTCTGACCTCATCACCCGCAACTTCGCGCTCAAATCCGGCGATCCTATTGTGGCCGATATGATCGTGGGCGCAGAGGCGAATATCTCGATCAAACTGCCCGAAAATGGCTATCCCTTTGCCAAGGTTGGCCAGCGTGACATCCTGCTCGACGGCGAGTTGGTACCGGCGATTACACCCTGCCTGTCGCGGCGGGTCCGCGCAGCTATTTTGGGACCGTCACGACAGAGGGCAATCTCGCCTTCGATGCCGATCATATTGCGATATTGCGCCGCTTCGAAACCGGCGATCTTTATGACTCCCGCAAGGTCGATGATTTGCGCGCCGCCTTGGTCGCCACCGGCTTGCTCTCGACCGTCTCGGTCGAACCGGTTGCGAGCACCGCCACAGCGCCCGACGGCACCGCCTATGCCGATTTGCTCGTGCGGCAAGAGGCCGGCCCAGCCCGGACGCTGGCGGCGAGCGCAGGCTTTGGGACAGGGCAGGGGTTTCGGGCAGAAGCAAGCTGGACGCACCGCAACCTTTTTCCGCCCGAAGGCGCGCTGACCGCCAGCGCAGTATTGGGAACGCTAGAGCAGGCGGTGGGCGTAACGTTCAACCGGTCCAACGCCGGCAAGCGTGATCGCAACGTCGAGCTGTCGCTGTCGGGACTGCACAGCAATTTCGACGCCTTCGACGGTTATACTGGCCGACTGGCGGGGACCGTCGCGTACGTCTCGACGCCGATCTGGCAGAAACGCTTCACCTATTCCTTGGGCTTTGAATTGCTGGCGACGTATGAAAGCCGCTTTGATCCCGTCGCAGCGGTTCGTGACCGGGAACTTTATTATGTTGGCGCGCTGCCGGGCCAAGTCGGATTCGATACGTCCGACGATTTGCTCAATCCGACCAAAGGCTTTCGACTCAACCTGCGCCTCTCGCCGGAAGCTTCGTTGGGCGAGGGATCACGCTTTTATGCGCGCTCGATGATCGAGGGCAGCTATTACCAGTCGTTGGGCAAAGGCCTGGTGCTCGCCGCGCGGGCGCGGGTCGGATCGATTGCCGGTACGACGCGTGACGCGCTGCCGCCCTCCCGGCGCTATTATGGCGGCGGTGGCGGTTCGGTGCGTGGTTTCGGCTATCAACAACTTGGCCCGCGCGACCCGAACAATGATCCCATCGGCGGACGCAGTCTGAACGAAGCGGCGGTCGAGGCGCGCTACCGCTTTGGCAATTTCGGCGTCGTCGGCTTTGTCGATGCGGGTCAGGTGTACGAAAGCAGTCTGCCCAAATTTGACGACTGGCGCTTTGGCGTTGGCATCGGCGGACGCTTTTATACCAATTTCGGTCCCCTCCGCCTCGACGTGGCGACACCAATTGGGCGGCGGCAGGGGGAATCACGCGTCACGGTCTATGTGTCGCTGGGTCAGGCATTCTGATGGCCGCTCGGCGGATCGCGCTGTGGGGCGGCGGCATATTGGCGGCATTGCTGGTGCTGGTGCTCGGCCTGTATCTTTGGCTCGAAAGCAGTTCGGGCCGCGCTTTCCTCGCCCGCCAAATCGCCGACTATGAATTTGAAAACGGTCTGAGCATACAGATTGGCGAAATTGACGGGTCGATTTTTAGCGATTCGACTCTCAAAAATGTCCGTTTCCGCGATCCTAACGGGGACTTCGCGGTGTTGCCAGAGGCGCGGCTCGATTGGCATCCATTCGGCTATCTGCACGGCCGCGTCGCGATCGACGCGCTGACTGCACGGGAACTGCGCATCGCGCGTCTTCCCGCTTTTCGCGTGGTGCCCGATCGCGGTGAGCCGCTGCTGCCCGATCTCGACATCCGCATCGACCAGTTCAAGATTGATCGCATCATTTTTGCCCCCGCTGTTACGGGCACGCAGCAAGTGGCGAGCCTTGAGGCCAAAGCACGCATCGCCGATCGGCGCGCGGTCGTCGCGGCCAACAGCAGGTCGCTGAAAGGCGATCGGCTAACGCTAAAGCTGGATGCGGTTCCCGACGACAATCGGTTCGACATTGACCTCGCGCTTCGGGCACCTGCCAATGGCGTGGTCGCGGGTCTGATCGGCAGGCCCATTCCGCTCGATCTGCAGCTTGGCGGCAAGGGTAGCTGGGCCAAATGGGATGGCGTTCTGCAGGGCGAATTTGGCGAAGCCCCGCTCGCCAACCTCGCGCTCGCCGCGCGTGACGGCCGGTTCACGGCAAAGGGCAGCGCCCAGCCTGCGCTGCTGTTGGGTGACGGCGTATTGGGCGCGGCGCTGTCGCCGACGACGGCTATCGATGTCGGGGCAACGTTCAAGGATCGCATCGCCGATATCGACGGCAGCATCGCCTCTGCTGCAGTCACATTATCCGCCAAGGGCATCGTCGATATGGCGCAGGGCGCATATCGCGACCTTGCGCTCGATCTGCGCGTGCTGCGCCCTGCTGCGTTCGCGCGCAATGTCAGCGGCAACGGCGTGACAGCGCGGGCGCTTTTGAACGGATCCTTCGCGCAACCAACCCTTGCCTATAGTCTGGCCGCAGCCCGGCTGAAGTTTGACGAAACAACGCTCGAAGGTTTGACCGCGAGCGGAGAGGCGGTGGGCCAATCCGACCGTATCCTCATTCCCGTCACAGCGCGCGTCCGCCGGGTCACCGGGATCAACGCAGCGGCGGGTGGGTTGCTCACCAATGTACGGCTTGATGGGGACCTCGCCTATGCGAACAATCGGATATTGTCCGACAATCTGAAAATTCAGTCTGACCGGATTCAAGCCACCGCCATCTTGGTCGGTGATATAGAGAATGGCGTGTACACCGGCGGGCTGAAGGGCCGCGTCAATGGGTACCGCTTGGAATCAGTTGGCATGTTCAACATCGACGCAGATGTCGACCTGGAAACGCGCCGTTCGGGCTATCAACTCGCCGGGACGGTCCGGGCGCGGTCCACGCGGTTGTTCAGTCCGGGCGTCCAAAATTTCCTGGGCGGGCAAATGTTCGTCAACGCTGGTATAGCCTATGGCACCGATGGCGTGCTGCGCATCACCCGCGCCAATGTTGTTGCACCCCAGTTCCGCCTCAACCGCGGCAGGGGGACTTTCGCCGCCGATAGCGGTCGGGTGGTATTTGACGGCAGCGGGTTTTCCAACCGCTATGGTCCGGTGTCGGTGGCGCTGACGGGGACCTTTGACCTGCCAGTGGCCCGCGTGCGCGCTGCCCGGCCCGGTTTCGGCGTCGGTCTGTCCAATGTTGACGCGCTGGTGACGCGCAGCCGCCGGGGTTACTCCATTCGCATGACCGGCGCGACCAACTATGGTCCGGTCAGCGGCGATCTGGAAATTTTAGCGGGCTCCGGGCCGCTGACGATCGATATCAGCCGCGGCAATTTTGCTGGCATTGCGCTGGCCGGACGGCTGCAACAGCTGCGCGCCGGGCCATTCGCCGGGACCTTGGCCGGCATTGGATCGGGCTTTGACGGCACCGTCGCCCTGTCGGCGGAGGGGACATACCAGCGCGACCCGGGTCAACGGCACGGCGACCAACGCCGCGCTTGAGGGACCCCAGCGGCTCGCCATCGGACGCGGCCTCATCGCCGCCGACATCATATTATATGATCAACCGCAAATCGTGGCCGATCTGCAGGTCGAAAATGCAATTGTCGGCACGACCATTCTTGCCGTCGCGCGCGCAAAGGTGAATTATCAGGGCGGCAGCGGCAGCGCGCACATCCTGGCCGAAGGGCGCAATCAGGTGCCGTTCCGTATCGCTGCCACCGCCGATCTTACGCCGCAGCTATGGCGGATTGCGGCAAAGGGCCGTGCGAATAGCCTCGATTTCGCCACCGCCGCCCCGCTGCGCATCGTGCCGGGCAAGACAGATTATGAAATTCTCCCCGGCACCCTCAACATCGGCAGCGGCAACATCAAGTTGGCGGGGCGCTACGGCAGCGGCATCGAACTGCAATCGCGGCTGCAGGGGGTCAATCTCGCTATCCTCAACCCATGCTCCCGGGGCTGGGGCTGGGTGGCAGCGCATCGGGTAGCCTCGACTGGTCACAGGCGTCGATGGCGGCCTTTCCGCGCGCGGATGCGCGGCTTGAGATAGCGCGCTTCACCCGCGCCAACCTGGGCGCGATTTCGCAGCCGGTGGAAATCAGCCTCGTTGGTCGCTTGCTTCCCGACGGTGGCAACGCCCGCGCGGTGATCCGTCGGCGCGGAGCAGCGGTAGGCCGGATGCAGGTCGATCTCAAACCACTGCCCCCAGGCACGGGCAGCTGGATCACCCGGCTGTTGGCCGCGCCTTTGTCAGGCGGCATTCGCTATAATGGTCCCGCCGATACGCTCTTCTCGCTCGCGGCGCTGCCCGACCAGAGTCTGGCGGGCAATATCGGCGTCGCTGCCGATTTTTCAGGCCGCGTCCAACGGCCGGAGCTTAGCGGCGTCGTGCGCGCCAATGATCTGATCTATGAAAATGACATCTACGGTACTCGGCTGACCCAGATGCGCGTGCGCGGCATCTTTACCAACGACCAGCTTGAGGTCAGCGAACTGAGCGCGCGCGCGGGCGAGGGCACGATCAGCGGACGGGGCTTCGTCAACTTAAGCTCGGCCAAGGGCTTTCCAGTCCAGCTCGATCTCGATCTTGACCGCGCCCGGGTGGCGCGCAGCGAACTGATCACGACGGCAGCAACCGGCCGGGTTAGTGTTACCAACACGCCCGGCGGCGATGCCGTCATCAGTGGCACGCTGCGCCTGCCCGAAACCCGGTTCCGGATCATTCGTCAGGGGGCGGCCGAAGTCACGACACTCACCGGCGTGCGGCGCAAGGCGCCGTCGGGCCCCGCGCGAATCTCAGGCGATGCTGATCCTGTCAGCGCGCTGCCCAGCAACTGGAAGCTCGATATCCGTCTGGTCGCCGAAGACGAACTTTATGTTAGCGGCATGGGGCTGGAATCGGAATGGGGTGCAAAGCTTCACATCACCGGTACATCCGATCGTCCGCTGATAGCCGGCGAGATGGAACTGGTACGCGGTACCCTTGGCTTCGCGGGCCGCTCGTTCGAACTCGAGCGGGGTCGGCTGTCCTTCACCGGTGGTGCAGCCGCCAATCCGACGGTGCGCGTGTCCGCCGCCAGCGAAATTGAAGGCACGACGGTGCGCGTCAACATCGCCGGGACCGGGATGAACCCGCAGATCAGCTTTGCGTCCACCCCGGCGTTGCCGCAGGACGAAATCATGGCCCGTATCCTCTTTGGCAATTCGGTGGCGGAGCTGTCGGCGGTACAGGCGGTGCAACTCGCGGCGTCGCTCAATGGACTGCGCGGCGGCAGCGGCGGGGTCAATCCGCTTGGCGTGCTCCAGTCTGCAACCGGCCTCGACCGGCTGCGCATCCTGGGTGCCGATGAAAAGACCGGGCGCGGTATGGCGGTTGCGCTTGGGCAATATATCACCAATGATGTCTATGTAGAGATCGTCACCGACGCCCGCGGCTATACCGCCAGCCAGATCGAGATCAGCCTGACACCGGCCTTGTCGGTGCTCAGCCAGATCAGCTCGTTCGGGACGTCCAACGTCAATGTTCGCTACCGAAAGGATTATTGATGCGCGCGGCAATCATCCTGGTAACCATGATCATTCTCGCTGGCTGCCAGCAAAACTTCGACGACCAATATGATGAAGTTGAAGCACAGTTGAAGGCTGACGCCGAACGCCTTGATCAGGACATGGCAAAGGAGACTGCAAGGGAGCCTGAGGCGACGCCCTGATCGCGTTCGTCGTACGCGGCGCACCGACTACCGTATCTCGACTTCAACCCATTCTGCCCGATCATATTACAGGAACATTAGCGACCAGCGAATGTTGTCCCGTCTCTGATGGAAGGAGACTTATTGTGGAAAATTTTCGCAACAATCATCAGGTCGCGGCCGCTCAGATCATATTGCGCCTTCATCGCGTCACTACGGCCAAAGGGCCGATCAGGGACCCCCATGTTCGATTACGCAAAT
>JAAUPH010000037.1 GCA_012035435.1 Sphingopyxis sp.
GCAGGCGACGCTTTGGCCGCCACCTCGCCCTCGCCAATTACGGCAATCACCGTCCCCACTTTCACATTATCAGTCCCGGCGGCGACCAGTATCTTGCCGATCACGCCTTCATCGACGGCTTCGAACTCCATCGTCGCCTTGTCCGTCTCTATCTCGGCAAGCAGATCGCCCGACTTTACCTCGTCGCCTTCTTTGACCAGCCATTTGGCCAGCGTCCCCTCTTCCATCGTCGGCGAGAGGGCGGGCATTTTGATTTCGGTCCTGCTCATCGTTGATGCAAACTTATTTCAGCGACGGCATCGATGATCGCTGCAGTATCCAGCCGGTGATATGCGTAGGTATCTACAAGGTCACCGGTTTGCCCGAAACGTTCGGTTCCCAGCGCTGCGACGCGCATTCCATAAACGCCGCCGAGCCATGATAGCGCCGCCGGAGCACCATCACCAACTGTGACCAATGCAGCGTCAGGTGCAAGCGGCGCAAGCAATTCTTCGATATGTGAACGCGCGTGCACACCTTCGGTCCAGCGGCTGCGTTGTCCGGCGGTCCAGCCGCGATGCAAAAGGGTCGGGGAGGTAACATTCAATAGCCCGGCGCCAGGCAAATCGTCCGCTAGGCTCGCCCATGCTGCCTGTGCCTCGGGTGCTATGGCTCCAGAAAAGACGATCGCCAGTTTGGCCCCGGCGATCGGCTTTTCAAGCCAATATCCCCCGGCAATCGCATCGCTACGCCACTCATCGTCGCGTCGCTCTGGCTGGTCAATGCTTCGTGTTGTCAACCGAAGATAGACGCTTTCTCCATCGTCGGCTTGCAAACACGTGAACGCTTCCTCCATTATGGCTGCGAGCTCGTCGGCGAAAGCTGGCTCATAGTGGCGAAGGCCCGGCTGCCCCATTGCAATCAGGGGCGGGTTGATCGACTGATGCGCGCCGCCCTCCGGGCCCAATGTCACGCCGGACGGGGTGGCAACGAGCAAAAATCGTGCATCCTGATAACAGGCATAGTTTAGCGCATCGAGCCCGCGGGCAATGAACGGGTCATAGACAGTGCCAACGGGAATAAGGCGCGTGCCGAACAAGGGCTCTGCCAGTCCAAACGCTGCCAGATTGAGGAACAGGTTATTCTCCGCAATGCCGAGTTCGACATGTTGGCCCGCGGCGGTCCCGCCCCATTTTGCGTTGACGCTATTCTATTGTCTTTGAAAACATCCGGCTGCGCACTGCGTCGGAAAAGACCGCGCTGGTTCACCCATGCACCCAGGTTAGTCGAAACCGTAACATCGGGAGATGTCGTGACAATGCGATCCGCGAGCGGCGACCCATTCTTAGACAGCGCCAGCAAAATCTTGCCGAATGCAGCCTGCGTGGACTGCTCGGCACCCTCCGGCACGTCGATCGGGGGTGTCGCCAGCAATGTGTCGGTCCGCGAGGACTTTGTGCGCGGAACCGGGCACTGATCGACGACCGCCTGTGCGGCGCTAGCTGCATTGCTGCCCAACCCTGCCCAGCGCAGCCATTCATCGCCGTCGGAAATGCCTAAATCCGAACGAAATTCGTGAATCTGGGCCTCTGTCATCAGCCCTGCGTGATTATCTTTATGCCCGGCGAATGGCAGTCCAAAACCCTTAACCGTATATGCGATGAATAATGTGGGCACATCACCGGCCGCGGCGTCAAACGCCTCGCACAATGTACCAATGCAATGCCCGCCCAAATTGGTCATCATTTTGGCAAGGTCAGTATCATCGCGGCGGTCGATCAGGGATGCGACGCCGTTTAAATGGCCGATGTCCGCCAGCAATCGTTCGCGCCATGCCGAACCACCCTGAAAGGTAAGGGCGGCAAATTCGGCATTGGAAGTCAGATCAATCCACTCGCGCAAATGTTCGCCGCCTGGCTCTGCGAAAGCGGCTTGCTGAAGTTTGCCATGCTTTAGCGTAACCACACGCCAGCCGCAGGTTTCAAAGATATCGTCAAACCTTCGGAACATGCGGTCAGCCGTGGTGGCGTCAAGCGACTGACGATTGTAATCTACGATCCACCAGCAATTGCGCAGTCCATGCTTGTAACCTTCAATCAGGCACTCATAGATATTGCCCTCATCAAGTTCGGCGTCACCCATCAGCGCGATCATACGCCCGGCGTCTTGTTCGGCCAATTGGCCGTGGGCAATCAGATAATCCTGTACCAGGGATGCAAAGGCTGTGATGGCGACGCCTAAACCTACCGAGCCCGTTGAAAAATCGACTGGAATGGCGTCTTTGGTTCGGCTTGGATAGCTTTGCGCTCCACCAAACCCGCGAAATGCCTGCAACTGCTCAAGGCGTTGTATCCCCAGGAGATAATAGATGGCATGTAACACCGGACCGGCGTGCGGCTTTACCGCAACCTTATCATTCGGTCGCAGAGCGTGGAAATACAACGCCGACATGATCGCCGTGATCGATGCGCAACTTGCCTGATGGCCGCCGACTTTCAGCCCGTCACGGCTATCTCGCAAATGATTGGCATTGTGAATCGTCCACGCCGACAACCAGCGCAGTCGTTCCTCGATCTGTTCAATCGTCGCAAGGCGGTCAACATGCTGTGTTGCCGCTAACGCTTTGCCGGTCATATCCGCAATTCCGCTCTATTCGATGTCAATGACAAGCTTCCCGAAATGCGCGCCTGCGGCAAGGTCGCGATAGGCAGATTTGGCATCATCAAAGCTATAATTTCGATCAATGACCGGTTTTAACCGATGCCGGTCGATTGCCGCACACATTGCAGTCATCGATTCCCGGTGCCCGACATTTACGCCCTGAATACGCGCACGCTTGTAAATCGTCGGTGCCAACGGCAGGGCGGCCTCGAGCCCGGACAATACGCCGATGATGGCCACCGTTCCGTCGTGACGAAGACACGCGATCGATTCGCCAAGCGTTGAGGTGCCGCCTAGTTCGATTACAATATCTGCGCCGCGGCCGCGGGTGTATTCATTGACGCTCTTAGCCCAAGCCGGATGTTGCCGATAATTGACGCAATGATCTGCGCCCAGCCCGCGTGCCCGTTCCAATTTGGCGTCGGATCCGGACAATATGGTGACACTTGCACCGGCAAGTTTTGCAAATTGCAGGGCGAAAATCGCAACGCCGCCCGTTCCTTGCACGACGACATGCTGCGCTGGGCCGACGTTTGCGGCTTCGAACAGCGCCGACCATGCGGTCAGTGCAGCGCATGGCAAGGTTGATGCTTCGGCAAGTGTAAGCGTTGCGGGCGCCTTTAGCAGTCCTCTGGCTGGCGCAATGATCGCCTCAGCCAACATGCCATGCAACTGACTGCCAAAGGTCGCACGGCTGTCTAAAGTTGCTTCGCCGGCGGCCAATCGCCAAAAAAACAAGATACGACCCTGTCGCCCTCGGCAAAGCCTGTGACGCCGGGCCCAACCTTTTCCACAATTCCCGCGCCGTCCGACAACGGGATAAGGTTGGGTGCAGCAGGATAATGGCCTTCTACAACGCCCACATCTCTGGCGTTAATCGCCGCGTGGGCCATACGGACCCGAACTTCGCCGTATGCGGGCTCGGGAATTGCTTCGTCGCCCCATCGCAGCGCATCTAGGCCCAGCCCGTGCAGTCGGTATGCCTTCATTGTTCATTCCCCTCCACGCGCCCGATCCTGGCCTAGGTAAATGTTGATTGCGGTCCGGCGGATACTGGCGGAAACGGCAGGGCAATCAATTCGATGCGATAACCATCGGGATCTTCGGCAAAGGCGATATCGATCCCGCTGTTCATCATCGGACCAGGCGCACGCGGGATTGTGAAGCCCAAATCGGCCAGATGTGCGCAAGTCGTTGCCAGGTCGGCGACACCGATGCCAACATGGCCATAGCCGGTTCCATGACTGTAAGGCGCCGTAATGTCCCAGTTCCACGTCAGTTCCAGCACAGTAGCCGAACGGTCGTCGTCATAGCCAATATACACAAGGCTGAAGCGCTGATCCGGAAAATCAAACCGCCGGATTTCCCGCATGCCAAGGCCGTCGCAATAAAACAGCTTCGACCGATCAAGATCGGCGACACGAATCATCGTGTGCAGCATGCGGTTGGTGGGGGTGGGCAGCATGCGACTCTAGCCCAGATAAGCCGTCATTTCGACTTCAACCATCAGGTCGGGATGAATCAGTCGGGTGATACCGATCCAAGTCGCGGCAGGCGGAGCGCAATCGGCAAAATATTTCGCGCGGATGGCCGAATTTGCTGCCATTTGGTCCAGATCGACGGTGTAAACCGTTTCTTTGACCACGTTGGCGAACGACGCACCGTGCGCCTCCAGCGTCAGTTTCAATTCGTCATAAACCACCTTGATCTGTGCTGCCATATCGCCCGGTGCAATGGGATTGGCATCATGATCCCAACTGACGGTACCCGAAATAAACAGGAAATCACCGGCCTTCACCGCCTGACTGAACGCGAACGCCTCTTCGGCTGGGCGGATGTTGAACACTTGATCTTTGTTGGCCATTTCTTTGCTCCTTTATTGATCCGGGAAAGCGCATACGCATTCAATTTCGGCGACGAGATCTGCGCGCGTCAAGCCATTGATGATGGTGACACGTGGTGCTCCAGCGGGATGCTCGCGGTAAAAAGTTCCACGTATCTGGCGGTATGCGGCGATGTCGGCATCGCTCGTCAAATAGGCTTTTTCGCGCACGATATGCTCTGCTGCCAAGCCAAAATGAGCCAGGGTGCGGGCGATGTCACTGTAGATTGCGGCGATCTGTTCGGCTGCGTCATTCGGCGCAATTACCTTAAAGCTATCATCCCAGCTGACGGTCCCTGACACGAACAGCAGCGGACCAGCGCGCACGGCTTGGGAATAGCTTTGCTCGCCGCGCAAGCGAAAAATCTGATCAGACTGGGCCATACCAAAACTAGCGGATATGGTCGGCGGAGGGATGGGCACGCGGCTGTTTACGGACCAGATCGAGGTACATGGCCAACGGCAAATCCTTGGACGTCAGAGTGCCCTGCCTGAACTGAATACCGTCGAGTATCGGCAAATCCTGGTCCACGAAACGCCTTTCGATATCCATGAAGCGGTCGTTGAGGGCCTCGGAGTGGGCGAGCGCTTCGGGCGAACCGTCGCCCTTGCGTGTAGCAATCACAAAATAGACCTTGGTATTGCCGGGTTCGGTGACCGTGAACGGAACCATGTAACCATACCAATCGTCGCCGAGCCAACCTTGCTGGAAAAACAAACTGGTCGAATAAATGCCGAAGGTGAACTTCATCGGCAGATTGTCCCAATGGGTTCCGTCCAAGTCGAACTGGAAACTGTGGTCTGTCCAGCGAAAATCCTTGCGCGGATCAGGATCCGGGTGCGCCCAATCGATCTGGTGGACGGTCCGATAATGGTGATAATCGGGCGTGTTACAACACAAGACATAAGGGTCCGCCGGCACATCCCCATAATCGATGGTTTTGAAGATCAATTCGTCATCGGGAAACGCAAAGTCAGGCAGCTGCCACAATGGCTCCTCACCGTTGAAAGCCCAGATAAATCCAAACCGTTCAACGGTAGGAAAATTGAAAAGTCGAGCGGTCGGCGGCGGTGCCGCACCGATGCCGGTCGCTACACAACGGCCCTCACCATTATATTCAAACCGGTGGAACGGGCACTGGATGCGATCGCCAACCACCGCGCCTTTGTCGAGCCGCGCACCAAGATGGGGACAAAATGCGCTGACGACACGCGCAACGCCTTCGTCTGTCCGGTAGATTGCAATCCGACCGTCCAGAAATTGCTTGCCAATAACTTCTCCGGCGCCAAGCTCGCTGGCCATCGCGACCGCGTACCAGCTTTGCGTGAACAGCCCGCCCTCGCCTTCGACTGGCATCGGAATCTCGATCCGCTTGTGCGGACGATTTTGCGAGTGCGAACCGCCTTCGGCTACTTGCTGAAGCATGGAAAGAAAGACTCCTGAACAACCTGCTTGCCCCGCTGTGGGACGAACTCACCGATGATTGCCAAAACGACTGAGGCAGGCGACCCCCTATCATCAGGGGACGCTATTCGCGCGATACCCCAGTTTTCGTGGGTGCCTATCGGGTCAGCCGCTAAGCGACGATTGGTTTTCAATGCTTCAAAAACTGATAGGCTGACGGCAGCTTAATCCCTGCTGCGCGCATCAGTGAAGAAATCGGGAGTTAGGGCATATGCACGATGACGGTGATTCACAGTGCGAAATCTCCAACGGGATACCGGAAAGCGGATTGCCGGGTGCCGGGCTGACGCGGCTGCCCAATGCACCTGTGGCGTCGGAATCGGCGCTTGTTCGTGGGCGATTGATGTGGCCGACCGATGATCTGGGAACGGAGATGTTGACGCTGGTTGTTGGACCGGCGGGGTATGGAAAAACGACGCTGATGGCGCAACATTTTGCAGCGTCCCGCGCGGCTGGATATATGACGATATGGCTTGCCGCCGAACGCGTGTTCGATGGTGGCGACCGACTCGCGGTCGCACTGCTGGCCGCCTTTGCCAAAGCCTGCAAAGATCAGGAGTTGTTGCAACTGGCCATGGCCGGACCAGTGGCGGCGACCGAGCGGTGGGCCACGGGCATTTTATTTGATCGGCTGACCAGCGCCGACCAGTCAGTTCGGTTGTACATTGACGATTTTCACTTGGTCGAGACCGAAGCTAGTTGCATTCTGGTGGAACGTCTGTTGGCATGGCTGGCGCCGTCCGGACGCGTTGCCGTCGCGTCACGTCGGCGACCGCAAATAGGATTGTCCCGACTGATTGCCAACGGTCAGGTGCGCAATATCGACACAAGCCAGCTGCGTTTCACCCAGGCGGAAGGCGCAGCGTTTCTGGGTGAAGGTTTTTCAAGCGAGTCGGCAGCGTCTGCCGTGCGTCAGACAGAGGGTTGGCCGGGCGCCATGCATCTTGTTCGCCTGTCGACCAAGATGAGCAGTGGTTCGGACTGGTCCGCACCTCTATTGCCTTTCAACAACACTGAGTCACCGCGTATCGCGCAAATTCATGATTATCTGGCAGAACAGGTATTCATCGGGCTTGATCGTCGCAACCAAGATTTCTTGAAAGCAATCAGCATACTAGATCGAGTGGAACCTGAATTGGCCCGGATCGTTTCGGGCTTTGACGATAGCGCGAATCTTGTTGTCAATCTGGCTCGCGAAGGTTGCTTTTTGTTTCCTGATGGTTCGGCTGATGGCAGTTTTCATTGTCATCAATTGTTTCGGGATTTTCTGCTGGATCGGCTGCGTGAAGACTGCGGCATGGACGAAGCCGCTTTGCGCCGTATCGCCGCAGAAGCGCTATATGCGCGGCGGAGGTTTCACGAGGCGTTTAATCAGGCCATTTTGCTTGGCGATGTCGATTTTCTGGAAGAGCTTGCCGGACGATGTGGCGGATGGCGACTATCGTTTGTCGAGGGCATTCACGTTTGGTCTGCCGTTTCTGCATTGCCTGCGACGGTTGTTGCGGGTCATCTGCATCTGCAACTCTCGCGGGCATATTATCTGCTCCAGCGCGGCAAAGTGCGTGAAGCGCGCCTTTGCCTCGATCAGCTACTGGACTTGCACAGCATGACCGACGGCTTCGCGGATGAAGCTGAACTCAAGCTGTTCGGCTTGGTGCTGACCATTTATGAAGACCGCCTGATCCCTGATGATGAGCGGGCCAGTTTGCTGACAACTGCCGCCGGTCATGTGGATCGCGGTGACGCTGCCGTTGCCACTTTGATTATCGAGTTGCTGGCGTGGGAGCGCATCGCAGCTGGTGACTTTAACGATGCTATCCGTTTGGGATGGGACGCCGTGCGCTTGTCCGAAGAAGGCGACGTGGTGTTGCTCAATGCCTATGCGCTGATGGCGGTTGCACTTGGTCATTTTATGAAAGCCAATTTGCGCGCAGCGCGGCTTCATATCGACCGAGCGATTGACCATGCCGCCCGTTCATTGGGCGAATTTGGTGATCAACATCTGGCAGCCCGAGCCTTGCGTGCTGAAATTGCGATGGAACAGGGTGAATTTTCGCTTGCCGAAACACTGATTGCACCCGTCTGGCATGAGCTGGACAGGCTGGATCTTTGGCCTGATCTCGCCTTTTCGATTGTGCGCGTAGTCTCTGGTTGTGCTGTTCGTTCCGCCGGTCTCGAAGCTGCACTGGAAAACTGCGAAGATGGCCGCGAACGTATGCATGGGCGCGGATTTGACCGCATTGAACGGCAAATTGGACTGCACATGGTCAGCATGGCCTTGTCCGCAAACCGGCTCGACCGGGCAGAGGCATTATATGCCGAGCAAACCGGTCAGCTTCGTCCGGGCTTTGGCCATGACCGGGCTGCAACACATCGGATGCGCGCCGATCATGCTATTGTCCGGTGTCGGCTGCTGATGGCGCGCGCCGCGTCGCACGGGGAGAATTTCGACCTTGCCGATGGTCTTGCGGATTATCCTGACCATGACGTTGAACATTATCGGCCGATTCTGAGTCTGCTGAATGCGGAACTGGCATTTGGTCTTGGTGCACAGGACCGTGCGCTCGATCATTTCGGTCGCGCCGTCTTTGATTGCGAATTAAACCAGCGCGTGTTGCCGTTCCTCGAGTGCGGTGGGTGGTTGGATGCCCTTATAACATGTGCTCAATCGGCAGGGAGTTATAGTGGCAGTTCCGCCGCCTTTATCAAGCGTGTCGTTGCAATCCGCAATCCCGCAACGAGTGACGACGGCGGCGCGGAGATCGCGCGTTCGGTACACCCCCCCGGAGGACTGAGTCCGCGCGAGGCAGAGGTTTTTCGGTTTCTTTGCGCCGGTTACACCAGCAAAGAAATTGCTCGCCGACTTGATTTGTCGGTCAATACGGTGATGAGCTATCGCAAGACTATGTACGGCAAACTCGGGGTGTCTTCGCGGTCTGGTCTTGTCAATTTGTCAATTCAGCAGGGCTGACCTGGGACTTTGCGTGTCGCGCAAAGGCCCGCGATAAACGGGGGGAGGGGTATTCACGCCCCCCATAAATTCGTGGGTCGATTTTAATCGCTTTCCGCGTCCTCATGCAAGAGCGCGCTGACCGGCTCGCAAAGAGGCAAGCTCGCGCTAGCGACTACCGGCCAAGGGGGCATCATGTATAAAAAAATGAATAACGCCGTTAGCGTCTTCGGATTGATGCTGAGCCCCTTGATTCTGGTCGCGGTTCCAAGCGCAGCATACGCCCAGGATGAAGAAGCTGCCAGTGCGCCGAACCTTGGCGCGAATGAAATCATTGTGACGGCGCGTAAGCGGGACGAGCGCCTCGTCGATGTGCCTGCTGTGATTCAATCGTTCAGCGCTGAAAGCTTGCAGGCTGCAAATATTGATGATGTGAAAGGGGTGGCTCTCCGGGTTCCCAACTTCAACATTACCGAACAGCAACAACCCGGCGTCGCGCTGATTAGCGTTCGCGGTATTGGTCAAGCGCGCAATGGTGAGCCGCCGGTATCGCTGGTCGTCGATGGGGTCCAGATCAACAACAGCTATCAAATTACGCAGCAACTCGTCGATGTCGAACGCATCGAGATTTTGAAGGGGCCGCAGGGCGCGCTCTATGGGCGCAATGCTATTGGTGGAGCTATTGTCATTACCACGCGCAAGCCCGGCGACGAGTTTCGGGGCGCAGCGTCGGTTGGATATGGCAGCGGTAATGACCTGAAACTAAGCGCGAACATCAGCGGCCCGATTGCGGGTGAGGTGCTGGGTTTCAAAGCTGCGGTATTTTACCGGGATTTCAAAGGCGACATCCTCAACGTCAACATCAACAAGAACGCCAACAATGACCGCCAGATCAACATTCGTGCCGGACTTCTCTTCGCGCCAAGTGACGCAATAGAGTTGGACCTGCGATATTCCCGTCTTGATTCGGAAGGTGGCGGTGCATGGTATTCAACACCGCCGGTGGGCCGTCCTAACCAGGTCGGTCCGTGGCGCGGATCATTCAACACTGAGGCCAGCCGGTTAATCGACGATCTGTCGTTAAAGGCGACAATCGACCTAGGCGGCGCTGCCATAACTTCGGTGACCGGATATTCGAAAGTCAGCTCTGCAATCCGGCAGGACCTTGACCTGTCACCAGCCGCTGGACTGAATGTGTTTCAAGGAATTAATACCAGCGCATGGAGCGAAGAGCTGCGCATCGCATCAACCGGTAAGCGGCCGTTCCAGTGGCTGGTCGGTGCTTATTACATCGACATCGACTATCGCATCGCGACCGATATCATCATCCCGCCGCCGGGAGCCAATCCCGCCACCTTCCAACCAACAGGTTCTTTTGTCATTCCGACGGGAAGCGTGGAGCAGCGAAAATCTTACGCCGGCTTCGGTCAGCTCTCCTATCGTTTTGACAGTGGCATCGAGCTGACCGGCGCATTTCGATATGATGTCGATGACCAGTTTTCTGTCACGCAAAACCGTGGATTAAAATTCAAATCATTCCAACCCAAGGCTTCCGTGGGCTATTTCATTGATAACAACAGTCAGCTCTACGGCTCAGTGGCGCGCGGCTATCGCAGTGGAGGGTTCAATCCTGTTGCGATTATCGCCGCAAACTATCTCCCTGAAAAAGTCTGGACTTATGAAGCCGGGTATAAAACGCAGTTCAACGATAACCGTTACTCGTTGAATCTTGCGGCATTTTATAATGATATTCAGGATCGCCAACTTTATATTTTTGACGTCAACATCGGATCGCAAACGATCGTTAATCCTATTCGCAAGGGCAGGGCATATGGTTTCGAAGCGGACTTCATCGCACGGCCAGCCGATGGCCTGACGATCGACGCATCGCTGGGCTATTTGAAAACAAAAATCGAGAGTTATAACACGGCCCTGTTTGCCAATACGCCAGGGCGGGGCGATTATACGGGTAACGAAGTGCCGCTCAGCCCGGAATTGTCCTACTCCTTCGCCGCACAATATGAAATTCTGGTTGGCGGGGAGACCACAATTACACCGCGCTTGGAAATCAATGGCTTCACGGAAAGCTGGTGGGAGGTTGATAATGTCGAGCAGCGCAAAGGCGTAAACCTGGTCGCAGCCCGAATAACGGCCAACACGGGGACTCTCACCTTGTCGGCGTTCGTCGAAAACTTGTTTGACGTCGAATATAATGTCGAATTTATCAACAACCGATGGAGCGGCTTGGCCGCCAATATCGGCGCTGCCGCGCGCGGTCGCGTATTCGGTGTGATTGGGACCGTCAAGTTCTGAAGGATATTGCAGGGCCGTGCTAGATCTTTCCCAGCATTCACTCGCTCTTGCCGCGTTGGCCGAACGCTTTGGCGACTGTTTCACGATCAATCAGGGTTTGCGCGATCAACATCGGCCTAGTGAGGGATATGTTGTCGCTGGAACCCCGGATGCCGTATTGTTCGCCACGTCAACACAGGATGTCGCTGATGCTGTCCAAATTGCTTGCCGATATGGCTTGCCAATCATCCCTTTTGGCGCGGGCACGTCGCTAGAGGGCCAGCTTCAGGCCGACCAGGGCGGGTTGTCGATCGATATGTCACGAATGGCGGCGGTACTGAGCGTGAACGAAGCGGACATGGATTGCCGAGTGCAAGCCGGGGTGACGCGGGAAGCACTCAATCACGAGTTGCGGGCATCTGGTTTGTTCTTTCCGCTCGATCCGGGAGCCAACGCAACGATTGGAGGGATGGCGGCAACACGGGCCAGCGGGACCAATGCTGTGCGCTATGGTACGATGCGCGAAGTAACCCTTGGCATGACCATTGTCACACCGGCTGCGGAGGTGATCCGAACGGGCGGGCGGGCCCGCAAGTCTTCGGCTGGTTATGATCTGACCCGATTGTATATTGGCAGCGAAGGGACATTGGGCATCATCACCGAAGTTCAACTGCGTCTTTTTGGTATACCGGAAACGATTGCCAGCGCCGTATGTCAGTTTCCTACACTTGACGGTGCTGTTGCATCCGTAATTCTTGCGATGCAACTCGGATACCGCTAGCGCGGATCGAGTTGCTGGACGCGGTGCAGATGCAAGCTTGCATCAATTATTCGCACCTTTCCGATTTCGAAATACTGCCTACATTATTTCTTGAGTTTCATGGCAGCGAAGCCAGCGTTAGCGAGCAGGCCGATATGATGCGCGCGATCACGCGCGGAAATGACGGTGGTGATTTCCGCTGGGCGCTAAAATCTGAAGAGCGGACCGAATTGTGGCGCGCACGCCATTCGGCCTACTATGCCGCCAAAGCAATGATTCCGGGCGGGGAAGCTTTTTCTACCGATGCCTGTGTGCCGATTTCGCGCTTGGCCGAGTGCATTGCAGCCTGCCAGAAAATGGCGCTCGACGCCAATGTCCTCGCGCCGATCGTCGGACATGTTGGTGACGGGAATTTCCACATGCTGTTGGTATTCGACCCGAACCAAGCCGGCGCAAGAAGCCGTGCGGAAGCGTTAAGCCACGCCATCGCGCGACAAGCCATCGACATGGGCGGCACTTGCACCGGAGAGCATGGTGTCGGGACGCACAAACAATCGCTGTTGGTCGATGAAGCTGGCGAAGCGATTGCAACGATGCAACGGATAAAAGCTGCGCTTGATCCAAAGGGCATTATGAACCCGGGTAAAATATTGACGCCCGGGCGCTAAAACGAATGTGCTTAAGGTATGTGATGTGCTTGCCAGCGCGTTGAACCGCCCGCGGATTGTCGGAGGCTCCAACTCTTGAGTGGATGGAGCACTTATGAGCAAGACAACTGGCCTGCTGCCGGTTTGGTGGACACGAGATAGGGTGTTTTATCGAACTGGAGGACCAGCATGGAACGAAGGAAGTTTACGCGGGAGTTCAAGCTTGAAGCGGTAAGGTTGATCAAGGAACGCGGGGTCTGGGTTGCGCAGGCATCGCGTGATCTGGACGTTCACCAGACCGTGCTGCGCAACTGGGTCAGGGATTTTGGCGGTGACGCCCTGCTGCACCACTCGGATCAAGGCAGCCAGTATACCAGCGAGCAGTTCCGAGGGTGTCAGATTGTTTGTGTAAGCGGGGACCGGGTTCCATTCTGAGGAAGAAGGGACTCGACGATGACGACGACGATCAAGCAAGAGACACTGGACGATTTGCTATCGGGGGTAACCAGCCCGGA
>JAAUPH010000038.1 GCA_012035435.1 Sphingopyxis sp.
CTGTGACGCGCCCCACACCCCCATGCGCGCGCCCTCGCCCGACCCTTTGCCATCGCTGGCGAGCCCCAGCCATGGCGCCAACCGCGGCGACCGCAAACACGCCATTGGCCACGCCCAGCCCAAACACATTGGCCGATAATGGCCATCCGGGTCCGGCGGTCGCGGCCACAGAAAGCCCCGCCAGCATCACCGCCGAACCACAGCAGCCAAGCATGATCCAAAGTTTCAGATTTTGGCCAAAGCGCTTTGCGTAAAGGCTGCCGCCAAGCCCCGATACCAGCATGCCCAGCAAAATGCCGCTATGCTGCGTTCCCGCCAGTTGCGTCGACTCGCCCGGGCTCATGGCGAATATCAGCCCTGCGAAGGGTTCCAGCACCAAATCCTGCATGCTGTACGCCAGCATGGAAATGAAGACGAAATAGGTGAAGCGCCGGGCGCGATCGTCGCGCCATATGTCGTGCAGAACATCGCCAAAGCTGACATGCCGCTCATCGGCCAGCGGTGTCGATACGGGCGCGCTGCCCGCCTCGAGATTGCGTAGCGCCAGCATAGCAACGCAGAAAGCGACCAGCACAACCAGACTGCTGACGATGGCCAGCCGGGCTTCGCTGAACGGATCGAGATAAGCGCCGGAAAACCGGCCGCGATAACAATGCCGGCAACCATCATCGTCCAACTGATCGCGGCGGCGGCGGGCTTGCGCTCAATCGACACGCGCGAGGCGAGCAGTGCAAGCAGCGCCGTACCCGAAATGCCGACGCCCAGCCCGATCATGGTGAAACCGATAATCGCGAGAAGCACGGGTAGCAGACCCGTTACCGCCATCATGATCGTCGCATCCACCGACACCAGCACACCGAGCGCCAGCACACCCATACCGATGATGATCCAGGGGGAGCGCCGCGCCGTCCGGTCGGACCGATGCCCCCACAAAGGTCGGCTGAGCTGGACCGCATAATGCCACGCGACCAATGCTGCGGGGATGGCGGCCGCCAGCGCATATTCAACGACCATCACCCGGTTCAGCAGCGACGTGGCCAGCATCACCATCGCGCCGATCGCGGCCTGAACCGTCCCCAACCGCAATATCCCGAGCCAGCCGATCCCGGCGTTATTTGCAGATTGCCGGGTCATAGATATCCCCCCAGGCCAAGCGCCGTTGCCAGCATCCCAAAGACATAAAGCGACACACCGGTGGCATTGTACCAAGGTGCATATCTGGCCGGATCGCGCAGCAGGCGGGTCATCAGCCCGATTTGAACGACCAGAAAAATGCTGACGATAGCGGCCGACGGCAGCTTATCCTGCCACCCGAGCACCGCGATTACCGCAATTTGCGCGCCAGTCATCACGGCGCACGCAAACAGCGCCGCAGGCGCACGCCCATCATCACGGGCAGCGAACGGAGCCCGGTCGCCCGGTCGCCTTTGACCGCTTTGAAATCGTTCAGCGTCATGATCCCATGCGCGCCAAGACTATAAAGCAAAAGGATGGCCAGCGTGGTCCCAGCGGGCAGACCGCCCAGCATCACACTCGCCCCGGTGAACCAGGATAGCCCCTCATAGCTGAGCGCGCACACCAGCGGCCCTAACCAGCCGCTGCGTTTGAAGCGGAAGGGCGGCGCGCTATAGGCCCAGCCGCAAAAAAGCGCGACACAGGTCGCCACCAACACCCATGGCCCCAGCGCCGCGCCCAAAGCGAAGGACACCGCCGATCCTGCTAGCGCGATGCCCACCGGCCACCGCCCCGCAACACGGCCCGACGGAATGGGGCGCAGAGGCTCGTTGATTGCATCGACATGCCGGTCGCACCAATCGTTGATGACCTGACTTGTGCCGCACACCAACGGGCCGGTCAGGGCAATGCCCGCGACCAGAAAAACCCAGTTGTCGGCAATCGAAACGCCGGACGAAACTACGCCGCACAGAAACGCCCACATCGGGGGAAACCAGGTTACCGGCTTGGTCAGTTCAACAACGTCCCGCATCGCGGGCGTTCGCGCAAAATCCTTGAAAATTGCAGAGTCTGACATTGCGCGAAGCTAAGTCACCGGCTTCACAGTGTCAAATTATTTGGACATAGAAAATGTCAATTTTCTTGCATCATGCAAACGCAAATCACTCATCCTTACCGAGCAGATTTCCGAGCCCGTGACGATGCAATTTTGAATATAGGCTCTGACGGCTCAGCCCCAATATTTCGGCGGCTGAAGCGCGATTGTCCGACGTGTGGACCAACGCCGCCTCGATGCACATCCGCTCGATCAAATCGGTGCTCTCACGCACAATTTCCTTGAGCGGTTTGCGCCCGACAAGTTCGGTCAATTGCTCGACCGAGCGCGGGTAATTTCCGCCTGCCGCCTGCGGCAAATCGCGTTCGCGGCGGCCCACGCTGCGAACCGAATATCCGAACAATGGCTGTTCGCGCTCGATCATGATTGCCGAAATTTCCACCGGCTCCTCGCCGCCATTCAAATCATTGACGATCGAACTGAAATTCCGGACATTCTGATGGTCTTTGAGCTGTTTTTTCAACAGGCCCAGATCGACATCGGGCCGCCCGATAAAGCGATTGAGCGGCACACCCAAAAGCTGTTCGACCGACCCCGCCTGAACCAGCTCGGCAAAGGCGCGATTGGACACGACAATGGCCTGCTTTTCGTCCGCAAGCACAAAAGCGTCCGGCATTTTTTCCACGACGTCGAGAATATATTGATCAGACTGTTTCCCCGGAACCTGATGCAACCCATCATCGATATTGATCAGCCAATATTGCCGCCCCGATTGGCGGAAAGCAGACGCGCCAATTTTGACATAACCGGGCCGCCCGATCATCCGCACACTGATGGGCACAATCGCGCTGTTCACGGCGACGGCGGCAAAATAGGCGATGATCGGATCGCGAAACTCCGCGTCGAAAAGCGAAGTCAGCCCCTTCCCTTCCAACGATCCCGGCGGCATCCCCACCAAAATATGGCATGCGCGGTTTGCCTGCTGGATGGCATGGCTGTCGGCATCCATGATCAATACGGGATAGGAGATATTGTCGAACAGCAACCGGTACCGCGTCTCGGTCTGCCGCAGGTGAAGATAGTCGCGCTCCATCGACTGCTGCGTCTTCAGCATGCGCTGCTGCAACGCCGAAATCGAGCGCAAATCGCGTCCCACCGCGATGCGCCAGCCGCTCGTCTGCGATTTGATGACCTTGTAATTTACCGGGACATCGTCGCCATCATGGCGATGGTTGACCTGCCGCCACATACTGGTTGCCGAATTATCGGGATCGAGCAACTGCATCACTTTGGCACGACTTTCCGCCGTGACAGTGTCGCTCCATTTCTGGCCAATCCATTGATTTGCAAACCCATGATCCCGCACGCTGACAGCGATGTCGCGGATGATGGCGTGCTCATCAATGGCCAGCATGAAGTCGCCAGCGCAATAAGCTAGCCGGATGATATCCTCTTTGGTGAACCCTTCGAACATCAGTTCTGGATCACTGAAGGGAATTTGATCGCCGCTGGTCGACTCTAGGTTCATCGGATGACCCAATTCCCTATGTTAGTTGTTCGAAGCATTCCAATTGCACCGGCACAAGACGATCGGCCAATGCCACGGCGGACGTTGCATCAAGCGCCGTTCCGTCGGCACCGCATAGTTCAACCAAGTCTGGTTGATCGTTGATGACACGGCCGCCCAGCATGATCCGAACATGAGGGTTGGGAGAGACAGCCCGGATCGAATTGACCAGACTGGTAAGCGCCGCCGTAGGGCAGTCGCAACTGACCGTCAATCCGATCAGATCATAGCGACTTCCCGCAATCTTACCGGTAAGCTCGGACTGCGTCGGTTCGATCAAAACGTCAGCGTCCCATCCAGCGCGCTGGAAACATTCGGATACCATCAACGTGCCAAGGCTATGTTGCTCACCCGGCATCGTGGAAAACAGCGCCGCACGCTGGCCATGGCCCGAAGAGGATTTGGGAGGGATGCGAAGCGTCAGCTCGCGCAGGATTTCCTGAACGCGCCAAAGGCCCATCGTGACCGCGACGAAATCCTCGCTATCCTCTTCCCAATAGACGCCCAGCTTGCGTGCCGCGGGAGCCAGAAGTTCGACATAAAGGGTTTCAACCGAGCTTCCCGTCTTCAAAAAGCGATCGGTGAAATCGAGCAACGCGTGGGCGTCTTCGCTGAGCGACAATCGGGCAAATTCTTCCACATCGGCTGCGGTGATGCCGCATCCCGACGCAGCTTGGTTTGTCGGACAAGGTTGCGGCATATCGAGCCATTTTTGCCGACTATCGCGATCCGCAATTAATTTTGGAATGACAAGATTTTCAAGCAGCATCGACAGATCATATTCCGCGTCCGCGCGGCCGATAGCACTGTTGCAGCCCGTTGCTGAACCAGCGACAAGATCCTCTGGCTGAGCAATTTTTCGGTTACCGCGCCAATCGTCGAATTTCGACTTCAGCCCGGAAAGACCAAAAACTGTGGCCATTTTCAGACTCCCTCAAAAAGTCTGGTCGGCGTGCCATAACGTCGGCCCGATGGACGACTTTGCCGTCTCGATCGATTCGAAGCGTATCGCAAAATGTCGCCGGTAGCAAATCATCCTGTGTCCATTTTACTGGACGTCTAAAAATCTTGACACTCTTGTGAATCTGCCGTCTATTTCGGTCATTCGAGCGAGGGAGCATGTGATCTGTCGATAAGCAGACATAGGGATGCGGATCAGGATGTCGCGGTACAGGCTGGCCAGGCCCAGCGCCGCACATCCATGCCGCTCTACACTGCAGCGCAACGAAAGCGCCGCGATGAGTCGCGCTGGACTTTGGTTCAGGGCATTCTGGCACCGGTGCAGTTTCTGGTCTTCAGCGTCAGCCTGTTTCTCGTCGTCCGCTACCTCGCCACTGGCGTCGGCGCCGAAACTGCCGATCTTTCCATCATTGCCAAGACGGCCGTCCTTTACGCCATCATGATCACCGGATCGATCTGGGAAAAAGTGGTGTTTGGCGAATGGCTGTTCGCCAAACCCTTCTTCTGGGAAGATGTCTTCAGCATGGTGGTGCTCGCCCTGCACAGCGCCTATCTCGTCATGTTGCTGGCGGGCTTGGGCACGGCGCAGGACCGCATGTATGTCGCGCTGGCGGGTTATGCCGCCTATGTCATCAACGCCGGCCAGTTCTTGTACAAGCTGCGGATGGCGCGGCTCGACGCGCCGCCGCGTTTGGCTGCGGCATCATGAACGCTCCGGCTCGCCTGCTCTCGGCATCGGAACGCAGCGAAACCGGCGATTGCGCCCCCGTGCTGAAAGAACGCGGGCAGCGCGAGGTTTTTTGCGGCCTTACCGGTATCATCTGGCTGCATCGCAAGATGCAGGATGCTTTTTTCCTGGTAGTCGGGTCGCGCACTTGCGCGCATCTGCTACAATCGGCGGCCGGGGTGATGATCTTCGCCGAACCCCGCTTTGCCACCGCGATCATGGAAGAGCGCGATCTCGCCGGACTCGCCGACGCCAATGAGGAACTGGACCGCATCGTCGACCAATTGGTGGCAAGGCGCCCCGAGATAAAGACCTTGTTTCTGGTCGCAGCTGCCCGTCAGAGGTGATTAAGCTTGACCTGTCCAAAGCTGCGCAGCGGCTGGGCGCGAAACATTTGCCGCAGGTGCGCATCCTCAACTATTCGGGCAGTGGCATCGAAACCACCTTTACCGAGGGCGAAGACGCCTGTCTGGCCGCACTGGTGCCGGTCATGCCTGCGCTTACCGCCGACGCACCGCGCAATTTGATCATTGTCGGATCACTGCCCGATATCGTGGAAGACCAGTTTCGGCGCATCTTTGCCGAATTGGGCCTCGCCAATGTCGCCAGCCTGCCAGCGCGGGCGGTGGCAGATTTACCCGGCATCGGCCCAAACAGCTGCTTTATGCTCGCCCAACCCTTTTTGGGGGCAACGGCGCAAGCGCTGGAAGACCGCGGCGCGCGACGGCTCGACGCGCTCTTCCCTTTCGGCGCCCAAGGCACGACCAGCTGGTTCTGCACCGCCGCTGAAGAGTTCGGCATCAACGCCGCGCATGTCGACGCGGTGCTGCGGCCTTATCAAGAACGCGCGATGACCGCGCTTGCGCATCACCGTGGACGATTGGCGGGCCGCTCGATCTTCTTCATGCCGGACTCGCAGCTCGAAGTGCCGCTGGCGCGCTTCCTTGCCAACGAGCTGGGTATGCGGCTCATCGAAGTCGGGACGCCCTATCTGCACCGCCGTCATCTCGCGCACGAACTGGCCGCCTTGCCCGCAGGCGTGATGCTGAGCGAAGGGCAGGATGTCGACAAACAGCTGGACCGCGTCCGCGCCGCCAAGCCCGACCTCACCGTCTGCGGCCTCGGCCTCGCCAATCCGCTGGAGGCCGAAGGGCTGTCGACCAAATGGGCAATCGAGCTGGTCTTCTCGCCCATCCATGGCTTCGACCAGGCCGGTGATCTGGCCGAACTCTTTGCGCGGCCGCTGCGTCGCCGCGACATGTTGAGGGTTTAGCGATGCAGCTGTCGGTCTGGACATATGAAGGCCCGCCGCACGTCGGAGCCATGCGTGTCGCCACAGCGATGGAGGGCGTCCACTTTCTGCTGCACGCACCGCAGGGCGACACCTATGCCGACCTGCTGTTCACGATGATCGAACGCCGCGCTAAACGGCCGCCGGTAACCTATACCACATTTCAGGCCCGCGATCTGGGCAAGGATACATCGCAGCTGTTCCAGACCGCCGCGCTCGACGTCGTTGAACGGTTCAGGCCCGACGCGATGCTGGTCGGCGCATCCTGCACCGCCGAACTGATACAGGACGACCCTGCAGGCCTGATCGAAAAAATGGGGCTGCCGATACCGGTCATTCCACTCGAACTGCCCAGTTATCAGCGCAAGGAGCATTGGGGCGCGGCAGAGACATTTTATCAGATTGTCCGGGCATTGGCGGATAAGGATATCGGCGCAACTGACAGGACGGGCCGACGTCCGCTTGTCAATCTGCTGGGGCCAACTGCGCTCGGCTTCCGCCACCGCGACGATATTGCCGAGATCACCGGTCTGCTGGGCAAACTGGGTATCGACATCAATGTTGTGGCACCGCTGGGCGCCACCGTGGCCGATATCGCCCGGCTGGGCTCGTCCGATTTCAACATCCTTCTATATCCTGAAACCGGTGACCTCGCGGCGCAATATCTAGAGCGGACGTTCGATCAGCCGACCGTTCGCACCGTGCCGATCGGCGTCGGCGCAACGCAGGATTTTATTCGCGAGGTCGCATCACTCGCGGGCGTCGATCCGGAACCGATGCTCCGCGACGGACTGTCGCGTCTGTCGTGGTGGAGCCGGTCGATCGACTCCAATTATCTGACCGGCAAACGCGTCTTCATTTTTGGCGATGCCACTCATGCGGTCGCAGCAGCGCGCATCGCCAGCGAGGAATTGGGTTTCAACGTCGTCGGCCTTGGCTGCTACAACCGCGAATATGCCCGCGAAGTCCGTGCAGCGGCAAAGCTCTATGGCGTCGAACCGCTCATCAGCGATGACCATTTGCTGGTCGAACAGGCCATACAGGATGCCCAGCCCGAACTGGTGCTGGGCACCCAGATGGAACGCCACATCGCCAAGCGTTTCTCGATCCCCTGCACGGTCATTTCATCGCCCGTCCATGTGCAGGATTTCCCCGCCCGCTTCTCCCCGCAAATGGGGTTTGAGGGCGCCAATGTCATTTTCGACAGCTGGGTCCATCCGCTGGTGATGGGGCTGGAGGAACATCTGCTCACCATGTTCCGCAACGATTTCGAATTCCATGATGGCGCCGGCGCGTCGCATCTGGCGGCTCATGCTCCTCTCCCGCTCGCAGGAGGGGCCGGGGGAGGGCCTGTTCCGTCGGACATCAGTGTCATTGAATTGGCCCGAACAGGCTCTCCCTAACCCCTCCCGCAAGCGGGAGGGGGACATGGTCGGCTGATGCCGAGGCAGAGCTTAAGAAAATACCATTTTTCGTGCGCGGCAAGGCACGGCGCAACACGGAAGTGTTTGCCGCAGAAAAGGGCGTCACAACCATCGAGCTTGCCACCCTTTATGAAGCAAAGGCGCATTATGCCCGGTAGCGCGCGCCCCTCTCCCCGCCCAAATGTGCGCGTGGTGATCGTCACGCTGGACAATCATCTTGCCGGAGCGGTTGAGCGGGCCAACGCCAGCTTGGCGCACAACAATGTCAGCATCGGCTTCTATGCCGCGTCTGATTGGGACCGTGATCCTACCGTGCTCGAACGCGCACAGGCCGACATCGCGCGCGCGGACATTATCATCGCTACCATGTTGTTCCTTGAGGATCATGTCCGCGCCGTCCATGCCGCGCTGGCGGCACGCCGCGACCAGTGCGACGCCATCGTTGGGATCATGTCGGCGGCCGACATCGTCAAGCTGACCCGGCTTGGCGGCTATCGCATGGACAAACCGGCCAGCGGTCCGCTGGCGCTGCTCAAGAAATTGCGCGGCTCCAGCAAGCCAGGTGGCAGTTCGGGCGCAGGCCAGATGAAGATGCTGCGCCGTCTGCCCAAGATTTTGCGCTTCGTGCCCGGCGCGGCGCAGGATGTGCGCCAGTATTTTCTGACCCTGCAATATTGGCTGGCGGGATCCGACGACAATGTTGTCGACATGGTCTGCGGCCTGATCGACCGCTATGCCAGCGGTGATCGTGCTGCGCTGAAAGGCAAATTGGCAGCACAACCCCCGCGCGAATATCCCGAAGTCGGCGTCTATTACCCTGCCCTGCCCCAACGGCTAACCGAGGATGCCAGCCATCTGCCCGCGGCGAAAAACACTTGCGGAACGGTCGGCGTACTGATGCTTCGCTCCTACCTGCTGGGCAGGGATACCGGCCATTATGATGGGATGATTGCGGCGCTGGAGGCCCAGGGCCTGCGCGTCATCCCCGCCTTTGCCAGCGGCCTCGACGCGCGTCCGGCGATCGAGCGCTATTTTGTGCAGGATGGCGCCGCGACCGTCGATGCCATCGTCAACCTCACCGGCTTTTCGCTGGTCGGTGGTCCAGCCTATAATGATGTCGACGCGGCGGTCGAAATATTGGACCGGCTCGGTGTCCCTTATGTTGCCGCGCACCCCATCGAGTTTCAATCGCTCGAGCAATGGGGCGCGGGCAAGCTGGGGCTGCTCCCGCTCGAAACCACAATGATGATGGCGATTCCCGAACTTGACGGCGCTATCGCGCCGAGTGTGTTTGGCGGCCGGTCGGATGGCTCTCCAGAGGGTTGCACCGGATGCAGCCGCAACTGCAAATTCGCTACCACCCGCAATGTCCGCGCCATGCAAAGCTGTCCCGAACGCGCCGACGCGCTCGCGGCAAAGGTCACAGCGCTGATCCGCATGCGGCGGACCGAGCGCACGGCGCGCAAACTGGCCATTATCCTGTTCAACTTCCCGCCCAACGCTGGCGCGACCGGGACTGCGGCGCATCTCGCGGTGTTCGAATCGCTCCATGCCACGCTGCACCGCCTGCAAGCCGAGGGTTATGCGGTGAATGCCCCCGCAACGGTCGATGATCTGCGCAATGCCATCCTCCACGGCAATGCCGGGCAATCTGGTGCCGACGCCAATGTCGCAGCCCGGATCAGCGCCGACGATCACGTCCGCCGCGAGAAACATTTGCATGCCATAGAAGCGCAGTGGGGCCCCGCCCCAGGTCGTCAGCAGAGCGATGGTCAGTCGATCGACGTCCTCGGTGCGCAATTCGGCAATATCTTTGTCGGTGTCCAGCCCGGCTTTGGCTACGAAGGCGATCCGATGCGGTTGCTGTTCGAGGGCGGATTTACCCCCACCCACGCCTTCTCCGCTTTCTACCGCTATCTTCGCGAAGATTTCGGCGCCGATGCTGCGCTGCATTTTGGCACGCATGGTGCGCTGGAGTTCATGCCCGGCAAACAGGCGGGGATGAGCGGCGATTGCTGGCCCGAACGGCTGCTGGGCAATCTGCCCAATTTCTATCTCTATGCATCGAACAATCCATCGGAGGGGATGATCGCCAAACGGCGGTCGGGTGCCACGCTGGTGAGCTACCTGACCCCGCCGCTGGCCGAAGCCGGACTGTATCAGGGCCTTTCTGACCTTAAAGCGACGCTGGAACGCTACCGCAGCGTTGCTGACGATGCGCAGGAGCGGCATGACTTGGCCGAGATGATCGGCGATCAGTGCCGCGCCCTTGACATTGCCTGCGACGACATCGACGCGCTGCCCGGCCGCATCTATGAAATCGAACGCGAGCTCATCCCCCACGGCCTGCATGTGCTGGGCAGCGCGATGGAGCCGCAGCAGCGCGCCGATCTGGTAGCCGCGATGTGCGCCGCCAGCCCCGAACTTGACCCCCGCGATATCGGCGCGCGGATTGATGCCAATGACGAACTTGGCGCACTGGTCCGCGCGCTCGACGGCGCCTTTGTCCCGCCAGCCCCGGGCGGCGACATCCTCAAAAATCCCGATGTGCTGCCCACCGGTCGCAATCTGCACGGCTTTGACCCCTTCCGCATCCCCAGCCGCTATGCCTGCATTCAGGGCCGCGATCAGGCCGATCAACTGCTGGCCCGCCACATTGCCAATGGCGCGCGGCTACCCGAAAGCATTGCGATGGTGCTATGGGGCACCGACAATTTGAAAAGCGAAGGCGCGCAGATTGCGCAGGCCATGGCGCTGCTGGGCGCCCGCCCGCGCTTTGATGATTATGGGCGTCTGGCGGGAGCCGAACTGATCGCATTGGAAGAGTTGGGCCGCCCGCGGATCGATGTTGTCGTGACGCTGTCCGGCATCTTCCGCGACCTGTTGCCACTGCAAACCCGGATGATTGCAGAGGCCACCTATCTGACGACGATCGCCGAAGAACCGGTCGACCAGAACTTCGTGCGCAAACACAGCCTGGCCCATCAGGCCGCCCATGACTGCGATTTGGAAACCGCCTCACTGCGCGTCTTTTCCAATGCGCAGGGGTCCTACGGCGCCAATGTCAACATGATGATCGACGGCGGGGCATGGACCGACCCCGAAGAACTCGCCGCCATGTTCGAAACGCACAAAGGCTATGCCTATGGTCGCAGCGGCCTTCCTGTGCAGCATCGCGCGCTGCTCGAAAGCGAGCTGGCTGGCGTCGATCTGACCTATCAAAATCTGGAATCGGTTGAACTGGGCGTCACCGACATTGATCATTATGTCGATGGCCTTGGCGGCATGAGCCGTGCCGTCGCAAAGGCTCGCGGCGCAAACGTCCCGGTTTACATCGTCGACGCAACGCAGGGCGATACCAAAGTGCGCACGCTGGGCGAACAAATTGACCTTGAAACGCGCACCCGCATGCTCAACCCCAAATGGTATGAAGCCATGCTCGACCATGGTTTCGAAGGCGTGCGCCATCTGGAGGGGCATGTGACCAACACCATGGGCTGGTCCGCAACGACCGGCAGCGTGTCACCATGGGTCTATCAGAAGATCAGCGAAACTTTCGTGCTCGACCCGGCCATGCGCACCCGTCTGGCCAAGCTTAATCCAAAATCCTCGGCGCGCGTCGCCGAACGGCTGCTCGAAGCCTGCGAACGGCAGTTATGGACCCCCGATGCCGAAACTCTCGCTGGCCTGAAAGCCGCCTGTAACGATCTTGAAGACCGGCTCGAAGGCCTGGTCGCCTCAGAATGACGGGATGAATGCTATGACGCTCAACCTCCTCGACACCGCACCGCCCGACGGCGAGGGTAGCGTGCAAGTCGCGCTCGACCCGACCGACAAGATCAAGGGCGCCAAGGTGTTCGCCATCTATGGCAAGGGCGGGATCGGCAAATCGACCACCTCGTCCAACCTGTCGGCCGCCTTCTCCAAACTCGGCCACCGCGTGCTGCAAATCGGTTGCGATCCCAAGCATGATTCGACCTTCACGCTGACCAAGAAGATGATGCCGACAGTGATCGACGGTGGCTCGAAAACGGTCGATTTTCACAGCGAAGAGCTGCGCCCCGAAGATTATATGTTCAAGGGCTATAACGGCGTCATGTGCGTCGAGGCAGGCGGTCCTCCGGCAGGCACCGGCTGCGGCGGCTACGTCGTCGGCCAGACGGTCAAATTGCTGAAACAACATCATCTGCTCGAAGATACAGATGTCGTAATCTTCGACGTGCTCGGCGATGTCGTGTGCGGCGGATTTGCCGCGCCGTTGCAACATGCCGATGCGGCCGTCGTGGTGGCCGCCAATGACTTCGATAGCATCTTCGCCATGAACCGCATTGTCGCCGCCATCAATGCCAAGGCGAAAAACTATAATGTCCGGCTGGCCGGGGTGGTCGCCAACCGGTCCGCCGCGACCGATGAGATCGACCGATTCAGCGATGCGATTGGCATGCGCCGCTTGGCCCATTTCGCCGACCTTGACGCCATCCGCCGTTCCCGCCTCAAGAAATGCACCCTGTTCGAGATGGAGGACACTCCTGAGATCGAGGCCGCGTGTGAGGAATATATGAACCTCGCCCGCAAGCTGTGGGCCGGCGTCGAACCGCTGGAAGCCAAGCCGATGAAGGATCGGGACATTTTCGATTTTCTGGGGTTTGAATGATGGACCAGAGCCTCGCCTCGACCCGCTATCAGCAAAGCCGCACCCGGCTGGAAACCTATTTTGACAAAACAGCACGCAAGGCGTGGGAGGATTTGACCTCTGATGTTCCGGTCAGCGGCATTCGCGCCACCGTGCGCGCTGGCCGTGACGCGATGCGTGATCTGCTGCTTGGCACATTGCCATCAGACATGCGCGGCATGCGGCTGCTCGATGCCGGCTGCGGCACCGGCGCGCTCGCGATTGC
>JAAUPH010000039.1 GCA_012035435.1 Sphingopyxis sp.
GCCATAAAACAAGATCGCCGGACGCAGACTTCACAATAGCGAGCGAGGAATTGGAGTATTCGCCGATCGACACGCATCCGCCGCCGGTCTCGCGGTTGCACAACGCCAGCACTTCGGGATCGGCGCGACCCTTTTGTGTCCAGCCACCTCCGAACCATACGTCGTCATAGTCCGGATGCCAGGCGATATTCGCATAGTCGACCAAGGGCGCCGACGGCGCAGCCGGTGCGTTGCCGACTTGTCTAGCAACGCACAGCGGCACAGTGACCGATCCCTGCATAGTGGTGCCCACCTGCTGTTCATTCGGCCCGCCAGAGCATGGAAAAGTCGTTTGTGCCCTTATTTGCTGCGGCATCATGGCCAAACAGCCCGCCGATGCCAAAATAGCAACCGATATGAACTTTGATTTCATTGTACACTCCTGCTTCGGGTGATCAGCAGCGCGCCTTTCATTTGGTCGAGGTCGTAAACGCTCACGATATAATCGTTCGTTGATTGGATGGCATGCCATCTGTCACTGAGCTGCTGCCGTCGTCACGCCTGTCTTGAAGTCATGGACAAAAAGCCCAGGCTTGCGAGCATCAAACTGTGCTTCGATGGAGCATTTGGCTTTGAATTTGGCGCAGTCGGCTTTCGCCGCCTTGATCGCGCGTTTGGCGCTCGTTCCCCGTGTGGTTGTGTGGTCGACTGGCGTGCCGGGCCGGTATACGCGATCAAAAAGCAACAATGGTCCCATTCGCAGGTGCCCGAAAATACTACGCAGTTTTTGCCGGGATGGGCCTGTTGGCACGCGGCCATTGCAGCGTCCATGGCGCTCTGAAACGTCCGGTGACCGGTAGCAACCCAAACACGGCTGTCGAAGGCCTTGGATTCGGGTGACGGCCAGGCCGCCACCCCATAAAGATTGCGCACCTCGGGCCCAGGCAGATATTCGCGAGTACTGGCCGGCAATTTCTTGAACCACTCACATGGCAAAGCATCTTCTTTGCGGCAACTATCCATCAAATCTGTGCGTGCCTTTTCGCCTTTGTATGTGACGTGGGTCCAAAGAATACCAGAGGAGTCCCTGAATAATTCGAGAGCGGTGTTTTTATAGTTGCCACTTCTACAGCCTCCCCCCATCGCCTGATTGCATGCTGCAAGCGCGCGTGCCTCGGCCGCCTCATAGTGCTCGTGATTCCCAACCACCCAAACATCCGATGCATCGTCATGAATTGCATAGCCAGCATGCGTATCGCTGGGCAGCGGTGGGGGCGCTGAAGACGTCGGCGGCCCTCCGGGACAAAGGGGAACCGGCGGGATAGGCGTATTGTCCCATCCGATTGGCGTTTCGCCGGGACCACAAACGCGCAGCTGCGCGTTTGCTTGCTGAGGAGACGCTGCCGACCAGCCGATCCACGCGGTCAGAGCCAGAACTAAAAACTTTGATTTCATTGTACTTTCCCGTTTTCATCGTTCAGCGGCACGCCTTCCATTTGGCCAAGGTCGTAAACGCCAATGACCTCGTCTTTCGTTGCTTGGATGCCAACGATTTCGCAGGTCGTGCCGGTCGCTGTGCACTCGGCGTGAACATCGCCAATTGCCTCTTGCGCCCCCAAATTGACCATTAAACCGCCGGTTTTTCGGTTGGAATCGCGATAAAAGGCAAGCTGCGTCTCCCCGCTGGTCGAAAAAATCTGCAAGCATCTTTCCCCAGCTCGGCTATGCACGGCTCCATCGCTTTGCTGATGGCATCCTTCCAGCTCGCTTGGCCGAGCGCGATCCAGAAACGCCGGTCTGCGTCTGGATTGCCATTTTCAATTCCCGTTTTGTCGGTGGCAATCGCGCCATATTTCCGCAGTTCGAGCGTTTCCGGTTCGTAGACGCCTGTTTTGGTCAAATCGAACTGGCGGATTTGCCCGCAAGGACGTTTATGTTGAGGAATGCATTGGGCCTGCAAATTGGCTAATGATTCCTCTGCGGATAGTCCAATGCCTTGTCCATAACCGCCATCAACACCTCGCCCGATCGTAAGATGTGGGGCCGAAAAGGCTAAGATGGACTCATCGCAACCCGCGCCCGTGGCTTTTCGACAAAGAGTGACCGCTTCATGTACAAGCGCCTCTATCGCGCCTTTGCCTGTGACGATCCATCTACCCAGATAAGCTGAATTTTCGACGATGGCAGCGTGGCCAAAATTGTCATCCTGCCCTGACAATTTGGTATGCGCGACATGTGGTCGGAATCCTTGTCGTCGGCCTTCTGCGGAGAGATCATACATGCCGACAGCGATTTCCTGGATGGCATGAGCTGCAACAATATCGCATTTCATGCCATCGGCCTTACATTCTGAATTGACGGCGGAAATCGCATCTTCGGCGCTGTAACCAGCCTTAAAACCACCCTTTTTATTATTTGAACTACGATAGAATGCGATATGGAATGGCCCAGTTGCATGAAAATATTGGCAGGCGTCGGCGCCCAGTACAGCTTTGCAGGGCTCCATCGCCTTATTGAACGCGTCAACTACGCTCGGTTGCCCAAATGCGATCCAAAACCGAGGATCCGTATCGGCATTTCCATTTTCGATACGCGACTTGCCGACCGCAATTGTGGCATATTTGCGAGGCTGCAAATTTTCCGGAGCGTAGATCCCGGACTGCTGCAAATCGAACTGGCGCACCTGTGTGCACTGCCGATTCTGATGCTTGGTGCAAAGCGCCTCCAAAGTCGCCATTGCCTCCCCGGACGATGCGCCAAGACCCCACAAATAGGTGCCATCGACAGCCAATCCGACAGCTAAATTTACAGCTGATGCAGCCTGAATAGACTTTGAGCATTCTGCGCCTGTGGCTTTTTGGCAGCGAGTAACCGCATCAAGTACAATCGCTTCGATATCCCCTTTGCCAGTGACGATCCACTGGCCAAGATAGGCGGGGCTATCGACCAAAGCGACGTGGCCGAAATTGTCATCATCGCCGGGCATTTTGGTATATGTCACGGAAGGTCTATTGTCTGTTGCGGATTCTGTACCAGCCTGTGCCAACGCTTCTGCAGCCATACAATTTGCCAATGCCGCTGCCACGGCGATTTGCGCGCGCAACCATGGCTTGACCAGTAACATTAAAATATTCCGTGTTGTAATTATCAAATCGCCGTTCCTCTGCCCGTTTTATAATCATGCAGAAACAAACCGGGAGTGCGGCTGGAATATACGGTTTGCAGCCGACATTCTTTGCTCAAGTCGACCTTGCAGTTAAGCAGCGCCAGGGCCTTAGCGCGGTCTTTACTGCTCTCTGCAACAACACCTAAACGACCTTCATCGGCCCGAAAGGTCTGCAGTACACCGTTCGAAACATTGACGGCCGTGTCGCATTCGCGACCTACAACTTGGGCTTGGCAGGCAGCAAGAGCGGCATCTTGTGCCGCCTGAAATGTCGAATGTCCCGTTGCGATCCAGACTCGTAAGTCGGTTTCCCCGGGTTTAAGCCGCAGCCAGGCTGCTGACGCAGTTATTCGGCGGTTCCTAGCAAGATTGGGAACATGTTTTTTGGCTCGTGCCGAAATGCGCAGCATTATTTCACAGGGCAGTTGTCGCTGTTTGTCACATCCGGTCCTGGCCTCGGCGAGTGCCCCCCGCTCAGTGGCAGCGTCGCTGACCTTCAGCAATCCCTCATTGTTACGGCTGATGACGATATGGCCCATCGTCCAGCTGTAAATCGTACACCCAGATCCCATTGCTTTGGTGCAGGCATCGAGCGCAGCCTTCTTCACAAACTGCTCGCCGCCAAGGCCGGCAACACCGCCAACTACCCAGGCATCAAGCACGTCCGGATGTATTGCTACAGCTGCCTTGCGAATTGGGACAGCTTCTCCGCATGCTGGGGTTAGAGCAAGCAGCATAGTCGAAGGCAAAACGGCTATCAGCCCGACACATCGTACTACCCGCACCATTGATCATTGCCCCCACAGGAAGCGACGAACAAAATCGACGGCATCGACCGGGCGGACATAATCGCCAACCCACGCCATTTCGTGGGCGAGCGGGCGGAGGCGGACTTTCTTGTCACAGCTGGCAGTTATGACCCTTTCCATGAAGGTCCCCTTCCAGTCCGCCCAGCCGCCAAATTCATCCGCATACCCAAATTCGCCATCGAAGCCGAGACCGAAGCTAGTCGGGCGCGACCGCATCTGTCGTTTCTTGCAATCGACTTCGAAGCTCTGAAGGATGAAATCGTTGGTCCCTTGCGCGCCCAAAGGTTTTGTTCTCGTGCTTTCGTCAATCATCAGCACGTCGGTGAAGACAATGTTCTTGCGCCTGCCATCGCTCTGATCCTTAAGATCGAGTAGCCAAAGCCTTCGGCCCGATTTTTCGTCACCGCCAAAGAACAGATACCAGCAGCGCGTCATGGAGACAGGCTTGCAATCGCGGATGCCCTCAAGAAATATTTCTTGCCGGATCGCCTCTCGCTCTGCGTCGGATACCGTCTGCGCGTTGGCGGGAAGCGATAAAAGAGCTGCCAGACAGCAGGCAACAGACAACAATGCCCGCGTCATTCGATCTCTCCCAAGTTGGTCACGGGTGTATCGCTGCGGACCTCGACCACTTTCACGATGTAGTGCTTCAAATCGGAAATCGCCTTGTCATACCGATAGATCGGAGAGGTGACGGAGGTTGACGATGTCGGCACAAATCCAATCTGCTGCCCGCCCTGAAACACCGGGAACCCTTGGGTTGTCGTTTCGGTGCGGGTCCTGCCCGTGTCCTCCTTAATCGTGACCGCTGCCTGATATGGCACTTCGGTCAAGAGCATGTAGCGCCCCGGTTTAAGGCCGCGGAATAGGAAACTGCCATCGTTCCTCGTGAAGGTACGGGCATTGTATCGCTGCGCTGCACCGCTCTCTGTTAGCAGGAACTGCCGCGTTAGCGCGATGCTGCCATTTCCCTTTGCGAACGCCGCTGCAACTTTGTCTGACCAGGGCAGCAAATACACGAGCTCATTGCCGGCATAGACGCGCTCGGTGCGCGATTTGGGCTTCTTCTTCTTCCCTTTCACATCTGTCTGCGGCAGCGAATAGCGGGTGGCACCTGGACGCCCGGTAAGGCTGTGCGGGCCGAATTCCATTAACGCCCGTGCCTGCACGACGTCGGGATCGTTGCAACCTGACTGATATTCCTGGCCAGCGGGACAAGCCGATGCGGGCTGGGCGACCAGCAGTGCAGTTATCGACAAAGATGCCCACAGCAGAAGCCTGGGCCCGCAATAAGGCCTGGTTTTCATTCGCACTCCTTTCATCGACGGCTACTATGCGCAGCTTTCTGAACCCGAAGTTCGCTGCGGCTGCCTCAGGCAATTTGGGCTTGAGAATAAGGCGGATAGGCCAGCCATGCTGCATCGAAAAATGAACTAGTGCGTCGTTTCAGGTGATTTTTCGGCGATGCGTTGTCGTTATGTGGCGTAACATTAAGCTCGGAGCGAAATCGGGATGTTGTCTTATCAACGAACAGCAAATCGGCACCTGTCGCCATATGTTGCGCTTGCGGCAATGGCGGTGTTGGCCAGTATGAGTTCCTCTGTTGCTGCCAAGGGCGTCAACGCGGAGGAGGGTCGATCGGATTCCGGAACTGTATGAAAGCGGCTGGCGGCATAACTTCCGAAATGCGTGCCTGCCTTCACGCCGAATATGGGCTGCTCGATCGGCAAATCAACATCACCTATAAATCGACAATGAAGCAGTTGAAGACAGCGCACTTGCAGGGGCGTTTGGTGGATTCGCAGCGCGTGTTCATATGGCGGCGGGATTATGATTGCCGCGCCAAAGCTGACCAATCTGGTGCCAAGGGGGGAACAGCATGGGACCTAATCTACGACGACTGCCGTGTAGTGATGGTGCGTAAGCGCATTGCCTGGCTGAAAAAAGTGCCCGCCAATCCCGGGTATCTGACCAAGGTTTAGAATAGTGAGCTCGTGGATCAGCCGATCTGTTAATGTGATTGTTGCATTGGTTGGCCTGGCAACCACCTGCAATGCCCATTCAAGCATCGTTTTTGAAGACCCCGCTGCGAAGGGAAGCTTGACGGCATTCGACACGGTCGCAATTCCGCTGGCCTTCCACGGGAACTGGGCCGACAAGATTGAAAATTGCTACGCGGTTTCGGATCGTGGACGGCAGGTCAGCATTGCCCCGATTGCCATCGGCTTCGCACCGGTGCTGAAGGTCGAAGGGTATAGCGACCATCCAGCCATCTTTGTGATGCTGCAATCGGGAGGAGGCGATCCTCAGCGGGTCGCCTTGGACATCGCGCTCGATGGAGAGCACATAAGCCTTATGGCTGCCGGGAGAGATGTAGCCGACATACTGGTCCGCTGCCCGCCGCCACCGGCCCATACACCCGCGACAAACATTGTCGATGCCGGATGGCTGGAACAGGCCGACGGCTGCCTGTCGTTCCCGATATTTTGAGCTGTTTCTGGAAGCATTCCTTGCATCACCTACGGTACGCAGCAGGTACCTTGCGCCGCGCATTCTAGTCAGCACGCCGGGTCGCAAACGGTCCGTCCCCAACCACCAATATCTGCGTATCCCGATCCGAATGCTGGATTATATCTATGTGATCAACGACGGCAGCCCACGGCCGGAATCGTTGAAAGTGGAAGTCGTTCCCCAAGCCGATGGCGGATACCGGGTAGCATGGGTTCGGGCGACCTATGATGATCGAGGCGAAGGCGACAGTCCGGGCGAGATTGTGGAAACCTATGGCTTGCCGGGGCAGCTGACTTTTGCGCCGCACGCGGGATGCTGGCGACTGACCGAAGACAATATAGGGCCTGATGAATGATTGATCGTTTGATATTTTTGGCGCTGTCATCGCTGGCTTCCGGTTCCGCCTTGGCGAGCGGCTTTATTGACTATACTGAAACGCGCGAAAAGCTCAGCAGCCACCAAGCCTGTGTTGGGCGGTTGCACGCGCAGGCCGCATCAGACCTTGCCGCTGCAGAGCCACGCATATTTGGCGAAGATGGGTCTGTTCGCGAAGTTGGTGTTCAGCAGATCAGCAATGGCGTTCAAGTCATTAGCCCAAGGGCCGCGCGTTATGAGGCGCGGATTTGGCACAGCCAGGGCCGACCACGCGTTGATCATGGCACGATGGAGTTCCAGCCCCGTTGGGAAGAAAACAAGCTGCAATGTGTCGGTAAGACTTTGGTTCATAAACCGGCGAACGGATTTACGCTGAGCAATATTGTGCCCCTCGGGACCTACGGTCTCGACTCGGCACGAATGCCTGCGCTCTGGAAAGCGAAGGATGTGAACGCCTTCGTTGTTCGCCGGGAAGATCGAAATGTTGTAAGGATCGAACTAACGGAAGAAGAGCAGGCAAAACAGCGCGCCGGCGCGGGCGGCAACCGGCCGACGATGATCCTGTTCGACGAGATTCTCCAGGAAGGAACGATTGAAGTCAAGGTCGCCGCCGAGATCAATGGCAGGGGCGGGGCAGACGCTCGCGGATTTGCAGGCATCGTCTTTCATCATGATGATGCAAGTGGGGCGTTTGAGGCAGTCTATCTGCGCATGTCAAACGGCACGCTGAACAGCCCTCCGCCTCCTTCACCCAGGGATGTCCGTGCGATACAATATGTCGCGCATCCGGATTTTCATTTCGATGTATCGCGGGCGCAGTTCCCCGGAACTTACGAAAAATCCGCGCCCGTCAGCGTGGGGACCACACATGTGTTGCGGATCGCGATTGATAGCGGGGCGGTGCAAGCATGGGTTGATGAACAGCTGGTTCTTCGGCTGGACGACCTTAAATTTCTTGGCCGCTCAGGGCGCGTTGGCCTGTGGGTTGGGGACGGCACAACCGCCTATTTCTCTGACCTCAAAATCAGCCCGACAAAGAGTGACTAAAGCCGCCGGGGTCTGTCTCGCCGGGCGGACATGTCTATGCTGAGCGCCGTAGTGATCTTGCTCTGCTGCGTTGTAATCGCCTTCCGCTGGGGCAGGAAAACGCTGCGGCTTCGCAAGTTGCGGGAGAAACGCGCGGCGTCGGAAGCGCCCTATCGACAGAAAATCGACGAGATTTGCGAGCTTGCGGTGCTGACGGATCGGATGGTCACGATACATCGGGGTTTGCCAGGCTATACGACAATGACGGCTTATCCCGACTTTTCAGCCCATATGGCAGCGCGCGGAAAAACTGTTGCCGACAAACCGGATTTTTCCCAAGTTCAGCGATCACTGCACTGGTGGATTGCCCCGCGCTGGTACAGCGTCACTTTGGCGCCCAACCGGCTTGGATTTCATGCCATGGACAAGGATGACGCCACCTCCGACCCAGACTTGATGCCCATAACCCACAAGCGGGACGACGTCAAAATTATCGCCGACATGATACACCAATTCCACCAATATTTGGGCCTTCCCGATGCTCTTTTCGACGCGCGCAAGCCGAAAATTGTCGCTCCGTCGATCTCTCAGTCACAGTATCAGAGCCAACATTATGACATCACGCCAACGAACAAGTGGCAGCATATCATGCAATATGTCGAAAGCGGCGACTATCGGGTCTTCTTCGACATGTTTGATGCTGAATATGACCAACCCGTTATGCTCTGGATCGACCATCGCGAGGATGATGAAGACATTGCCAAGAACTGCGAAAGCATCCTCAAAACGGGCGATCTTGATAGCTGGTGGGCCGATGATGATACGCTTGACCTCATCATCCGGTTTCGCGGCACCCATCACCGCATCGTGTATCCCAACGACTATGCTGACCGTGACACGACCATTATTGCCCTCAATCGCATCATTCAGCCAGACTATGAGCTACGCTATTGCACGGCCTCAGACGGAAGCGACACCGGCGCGTTCTTGCCGGCGACCCGCGCCGAATGGGACACATTGGAACAGAGCTTTCCACAAAGGCAAGGTCGCCTGTTTCAACCAATAGATGATCACTTCAAAAAGATGAGCAGCTAGCGCGCACTAACCTTTTGTACCAAGAAGCAGGTCCAGCATGGCATCGACACGGGGCTTTCCGGTGACGGCATCTGTGCGCGATTCAAAAATGCCGGTCGAACGCATAACGACAAAGCCGTGGATCATTGACCATGCCGCCGTCCCCAATGTTTCGACATCTGACACGCCTGAACCCGATTGTTTGGTGGCTGAATCCAGCACTCCCAAAAAGTCACGATAAGCCTCTTCGAGTTTACGGTAAAACGAGGGATTTTCCCAATCAACAAGGTCCTTGCGCCATAATAAATCATATCGTGCCGGGTGTAATATTGCGTAGTCGTACAGTCCGATCAGATAAGCTCTTGCCCGGTCTTTCGCATCTTGAACGGGATAGGCATCAACTGTTGCCAGATACGCGTCAAAAATCTGCTGCGCCATTTCGGTCAGCAGATGCTTCAAGTCTGCGAAATGATTTGCAGGCGCAGCGTGTGATACACCTGCGGCGCGCGCAACGGCGCGGATAGTCACGCCTTCTGGGCCTTCCTTGTCGAGCAAGATGAATGCCTCGGTGAGCAATTTCACCTTCAACGGAGCAACAGCGTTTGCGATCGGGAGACTGGCCTCATTCAATTTTATTGACACTGTCAATCAGCAATGTAAATTGACAGTGTCAACCAACGTTGGGGCTGGATCATCGTTCATGCAAGAGTCTCTTCTCCTCCGCCGCATTCTTCTCACTTTGTCGGTGTCCGTCTTGGGTCTGCTGGTACCCTATCTCGAATATAGCCCCACCCACATCTTCAATCCTGATTGGCCCGGTCACGCCAAATTGCATGACGTCTGGCAGTTGATGACCAACTCAACTTTGTCTGGCGCAGCCGCCTATCTGGCGTGGACGCGCGATGATCTGCGCACGGCGGCCCGCCTGGGTCTCGTGGCGCCCCTGGCGTTCCTGCTCTCCTATCTTTTGATGGACCATTATGGCGGTTCAATGGTGAACAGCGATGGCACTGAACTGCGCTTTGGCAGCTTCAATGCTTCACTGATCATGATGCTGATCGTCAGCGGCATTTTGGGCTTTCTGGCGGTGGCGCGGCCAGTGGGCAGCACCCGACCGGATGATGCAATGTGAACATTCTGATGCCCCATCCTAATACTGGCCGATTTTCCCAAGACATGCACCAGGCTCTGGGAGATGTTTGAGCCTCGGTGGGCCGACCTGACGGGCTACATTGACGTTACTGTTCAACCAATTGTGACCAATGGATGCCAGATCTCGGTGGAAAGCATCATGCAGGACCGAGCTTTGGGAAGCCCCAGCAATCCGGCCATGCCGTCACGTGTTTGTGGTGCGGGGGCGTCGATTGGTCCGGGTCAGCTTTTGATCAAGGTCAGTGCGGCCTGTAATGCGATGGAGGGGCTTGGACCACTGACGCGTTGCATTGCATATGGAAAGGGCTGGCTCGAAGCTCTGGCGCCTCACGGGTCTCGGCCGCCGCAAGCTGACCGTTGCATCGCGCGTTCGGGCATAGTTGTTGCGGTGGGCCACGCTGTGCCGGGCTTTCATATTGGCGATGCGGTTATCGCCGTGTCCGATCAACAGTTGCCTCATGATACAGGATATTGGGTGTCTGAGAGAGATCAGCCGATAGCGCGGATCCCAGCAGGTCTATCGGTCCCTGATACATTGGCTTTGACCAAAGGCGCGGCGCTGGCAATGCGCTTCTTGCGTACCGCGCGGGCGGCTCAGCCCAGCCAAGTCATGATTTTTGGCGCAGGCTCTGACATGGGGGCCGCCCTGGTGCAGCTGTCCAAAACAGCGGGCGCGGAAGTTACCGCTGTTACCCATAGCGCAAAGCTGTGGGCGGTCGCTGCGCTTGGTGCCGACAGCGTTCTCGACTTTGCCAGAATGGCCGCGCTCGATCTATCGAACAGCTTTGAGGTGCTGTTCGACTGCACCGGCACGCTATCAAAAAGGCAGGCACGCAAACTCCTCGCCAATCAAGGGCGTTTCGCTGTCATCGGCGGCGGCAACGGAAAATCGTCTCGGGCAACAAGACCGGCAGATATGCGACAGATACACTAGTGCATCAAAAGCCTCGTTGCCAGGCAAGCCGTGGTAGTATCGCTCATACAAATTAGATCATTCGATTTGTCGGGTGGCTGCCCTGAGGACCGAAGCAGATTAGCTGCGCCAAACATATTGAGGGCTTAACACCGTTTATCCACCTGTGACGACAGTGAGATCATCAAGACCGAATGCAGGAGGAAAAAAGCCATTTCAAAAAAGCACTATTTCACTGTGGCCCTTGCTTGCGCTGCCCCAATGCTAGACCCTTTCGGCTTGGCAACGGCCGTTCATGCAAAACAGGCACCGCCAAGGGGAGAGACTTTCGACCTCAAGATATCCAACGAAGGATGCTTCAAGGGCAGCGGAATAGAGCCCTATGTTCAGCAAGCCATCGCCCAGCGGCGTCGTGCCGCCCGGCAAAACAATGGCAAAGAACTGACGTCATTCTATGTTCCTGTGCCTTCACACTCGTGGCGCGGCCTAACCGTAACGGGTGTGGGTCTACACTATGAAAGCACATCGATCTATTTCCGCGAACCATTGGCAAAGGTGCGGCGAGTTTTGAGGACGGCGGGCGTGCGCATTGCTGCTGACGATTCCATCCCGATCGCCAACGAAGAAGCCGTCGAAGTGCAGCGCTTACGCGCGCCGACAGGTTACGCACGCCAGTACGGCGTCAGCGAAATCGAATGCGGAGTGTGATTCAATAATGTGCGACACCAACTCGGATCCCCGCCACGGGTTGCTGGTCCATTTCCAGAAACGCAAAGTCGGTATGCGGTGAACCCGTCCATTTTGCATTTCTCGAAAACACAGAGCCTCTTTCTAGTGGCGCTGATGGCCATAGCTATCGCCGCCTGCATCTGGCTTCTGCTTGACCATCCGCTGTTTGCCCCGCCGCCGCTACCGCCACCCGCGCCAACCGGCGCATTCGATACGCCCGCCGACAGTCTGACCTACCTCGAAGCGCTGCGCGCTTCGCGTCCTCGCGAGGCCATGGTATCGACCGGCTGACTGGCGGTTGGGCAAGCCTATTGGTGTTGATGGCCTGTATCCTGGCGGCACTTTGGGAAATCGGCATGAAATCGTGGCGGCTGATCAGGCCCCAAGCGGCGCTGGCGGTGCAGAATGGCCAATTGCTGTTGCACCCCAGTTTCGTGAATGCACCTCCTGCAATCGCGCTCGCCGCAATCCGTGCTGTGACCTTTGACCGCGCAGACCGGGCAAGTCCCACCGGCATGGATTCGGCCCTGACTGCCTATTCGCTGACCAACCGCCTTGCCATGAAATTTGGCGCGCGGCTGCGCCACATTCTGTTGATCAACTATATCGACGAGCGCGGCCATAACGAAAATGTGCGGATCAATGATGCTGAAGTCGATGGCGGCGTCGATCAATTGCGGCGGTTCGCCGACTATCTTCGGATGATCGCAAAACCCTCGCAGGTGCGCTGAAGCATCGGCTACCAATGGCACGAGATTCAGAGGCTGACTCGAAAGTTCATTCGATTTGGCAATGGGATGCGATGAAGCGGGTAAGGCGTCGGATGTGAGCGATGGTGGTCCAAGCGGTGGAGCTTTCGATCGATTTCTCCCAGTCCTTGGGGA
>JAAUPH010000040.1 GCA_012035435.1 Sphingopyxis sp.
CGGGGGAATGATGGTCGGCCTCAACCACTACCTCACGCTGTCGGCGCTGCTGTTCACGATCAGCGTGGCCGGCATCTTCCTGAACCGGAAGAACGTGATCGTGCTCCTGATGTGCGTGGAGCTGATGCTGCTGGCCGTGAACTTCAACTTCATCGCCTTCTCGCGCTTCCTCGACGACACCGCGGGCCAGCTGGGATGTAAAACTGTCTGCGGGCTCGGCTCGGAACCGGCGGAAATCGTCTTCACCAGTGGCGCGACCGAGGCCATCAACTGGGCGATCTTTGCCGCGCAGCGCCATTACAGCGCGCCGCTTGCAGGCACCGCGATCGAACATGCTGCGACAATGCAGAGCCTTGAGCGCCTCGGCGGTTTGCTCTGGCCGGTTGATGCGCAGGGGATAGCGCTATTGCCGAACAGCCTCGTCGCAGGCACCATCGGTGCGTGCATGCTGGTTAACAATGAAGTCGGGACCATCCAGCCGGTCGCGGATTTCGCCAATGCTGTTCACGCAGCAGGCGGCCTACTGCTGTGCGATGCCGTGCAGGGTTTCGGCCGAATGCCGATTCCAGCCGGACCGGACTTATTGCCGTCACCGCGCACAAAATCCACGGCCCCAAGGGCATTGGTGCGCTGTGGGTCAAAGATGGCGTGCATCTCCCTCCGCTACTCGTCGGCGGCGCGCAAGAGGAAGGGATGCGATCGGGCACCGTTGCGCCCGCGCTGGTGGCCGGATTTGGCGCGGCGGCGGCGCTCGCGGCGGAGCGGATGGAGGCTGACACCGCGCATGTTGCCAAGCTCTGGGATATCGCGACCAACCGACTCGATGGTTGGACGATTAACGGTGCCACCGGGGCCGGGGAGCGCTATCGCGGCAATCTCAACATCCGCCGCGATGCGATTAACGCCGCCCGCCTGTTGTCTGATGCTCGCGACGTCGCTTTCTCGCTTGGCAGCGCGTGCGGCAGCGGATCGGGCAAGGTCAGCCATGTGCTGCGCGCCATGGGTTTGACCGAAGCTGAGGCTCGCTCATCGATCCGTCTGGGCTGGGGGCGTTACACCACCGAGGCCGAGTTGACGGCGGCTCTCAACGCCCTATTGGCGGCGGCGCAGCTGCAAGGGGCGGAATAACCATGGTGCGAGTCAGCTTCATTCACGCCGACGGCGAAAACCGCACTGAAGCAGATGCAGTTCCTGGCACTCGGCTGCTGGAATTGGCGCAGGCGCATTTGTTGCCTCTGGAGGGCACGTGCGAGGGGCAGATGGCCTGTTCGACCTGCCATGTCATTATCGCCAAAGACGACTTTGCCCGCCTGCCATGCGCCAGCGAGATGGAGGAGGACATGCTTGACCTTGCCGCCGGTGCCCGCCGCACCAGCCGCCTTGCCTGCCAAATCTTCCTCGATGACAGCCTCGACGGACTGACAGTGCATATCCCAGCCGAAAGCTGCAACATGCAGGGCCGCTAGAAAACGACAGATGTTATGTCAGCGCAACGAACGCCAGTCCGACGAACATCCAGAAACCGACGATGATGGCGAAGACTTTTGAAAAATCCGGAACCGGATCTTCTTCAACCTTGGTCAAACTTCCCTCAGCGACCGGCGAGCCTTCTTGCATCACCCGATAAGCGGTTGGCTCGGATTTCAGGAGCGCAGCCGCCAGTTGCGCGCCGGAAAGCTGTTGGTCGAGGCGGCACCCAAAATAGGGCTCGGCCGCCCAGACGACTTCAGCCGAAATCGCGGCCTTATAGGGCAAATCGACTTGTATAACGTCGCCGACCGCCAAGCCCGGGCTTGTTGTTTCAAGGAGCAGGCCGCGGTCGGCAATGTTGCGGATTTTGACTTGCAGAACACTGCCGTCGGACGCCAGTAGCTCGACGGTCAAACGCAGGTTGCGCCGACTGCGCCCTGCGCGCTGGTCGTCTTGGTCGGCCCGGATTGCGCCCTTGAACTTCATGCCCACACCATAACGTCAAAGCTGAGCGCAAAAAGTAAACAGAAGACTATCAAATGGTCCGCAGTGGAGGCGCCGCGGGCTGTCAGGTGCGAATGCATCGCTGCCCGCACCCGGGACAGGCCTTAAACATGCTCGATGGCCGCTGTTGTTGGTCGGTCCATCCTGATCTTGCAATTGGCGTTCACCACCGCCATATGCGCGGCGGGAGTCGGGCGGACGTAGCTTTCGCCAACCCGGTCAGGTCCGGAAGGAAGCAGCCGTAACGAATTTCGCTGCGGGTCGTTCCGGCTCCCACCACCCCCCTTTTCATCCCCTGCACTTCCTGCAAATGGAGCGGCAGGCGTAAATGCGCCAGGGAGGGAATCGACGTTGACACCAGGGATCAGGGCGGCATTCTCCGCCGCAATGCTGGCTGTTCTGCCAGCAAGCGCCTCAGCAGCAGAAAATAAGCCAAATGTTGAGGCCATGGCCGCCCAATGCCGCAGCGGTGGCGGCGGGCCGTGGGCCTTCGGCGCGGATTTGGCCGGCAAACCCATTTCAGTGGCGGACGATCAGGGGCCATTTGCTAAGGCGCTGGCACGGACAACCAGTTGGTCGGACCGAGTATACAGTGTCGAGCTTTCTCTGCCGATCGCCGAAGAGTCGGTCGGAAAGGCGCAGGAGAAGGCGCTGATCGCCGCGCTGAAAGCGGCGGGCTGGACGAGTGTTGAAATGGCAGGGAGCTTGGACATCGGCATGTTGCTGAACGAATCCAACTATATCCTGATGCCGCCGGGGGTCGACGACCCGGCCACCGCGCCGATTTTTGCCGGGGTCAGCTGGTTCCCGTCGCGGCTACGATTAACCTGCATCAGCGCCGACTGGGTACGCCGCGACCGCAAGGAAATGGACGGGCAGTTGCCCGAAGATGCGCAGCGTCCGGCTGCGATGTCAGCTATTACGGCCACGCGCCCCACCAATGACCGTTGCGCGGATCCAGCCAATGTCGCGAATATTGAGGCGATGTTTGGCAATGATGTGCGTGACGACTGGGCCGATCAGTCGGCACGGCAATCGCAGCAGACGCGGCGGATCGAGACCTGGATGCGCTGGAAACTGCTGCAATCGGGCAAGGTCAGCGAAGAACAGCTGTGGGCGCTCGAAGACCGCGCCGCCGCTCCCGACCGCGAAGATCCCGGGGCCAATTTGATCCAAGGCATGGAAATGCTGGCGCTGTTGCCCGAAATTCAGGCAGCCAAGGCCAAGCGTGACAAGGCCAAGCTCTGTCCGCTTTATGTTCGACTGATTGATTTCATGGCGCTAGAGGACGAGCGGCAGATGGACCGCTGGGAAAGGATCGAACCCCTGTTGTTAGCCGAAGCGGAAGCGGCTGGCGTGGATCTTAGTCGCTGATTCTTACCCCTTCGACAAAGCTACCGCCCGGTCCTAAGACATGCCCATGAGCGATTCCGCCGACGATGATATGCCAATGGCTGGGCTGGGCCTGGACGAACCCGCGCAGCCCAAGGCTGCTGCTGAGGCGGGCGGAGCATATCGCGTCCTTGCGCGCAAATATCGGCCGCAGACCTTTGCCGAGTTGATTGGGCAGGATGCGATGGTTCGCACGCTCGCCAACGCCATCGCGCGCGACCGGCTGGCGCATGCGTTTCTCATGACCGGGGTGCGCGGGGTGGGCAAGACCTCCACCGCGCGGCTGATCGCCAAGGCGCTGAACTGCATCGGGCCGGACGGGCAGGGTGGACCGACAATCGACCCCTGCGGGGTGTGTGAACCGTGCCGCGCGATTGCCGAGGGTCGGCATATCGACGTCATCGAGATGGACGCCGCATCGAACACCGGCGTTGACGATGTGCGCGAGATTATCGAGGCGGTGCGCTATGCTGCGGTGTCGGCGCGCTATAAAATCTATATCATCGACGAAGTGCATATGCTGTCGAAAAATGCGTTCAACGCATTGCTCAAGACGCTGGAAGAACCGCCGCCCCACGTCAAATTCCTGTTCGCGACGACCGAGGTGCAGAAGGTGCCGGTGACAGTGCTGTCGCGCTGTCAGCGGTTCGATCTGCGCCGGATTACCCCCGCGATGCTGTTCGATCATTTTGCGAGCGTGTTGGCGAAAGAGGGAGTGGACGCGGATCCCCCCGCGGTGTGGCTGATCGCCAATGCCGCCGAAGGATCGGTGCGCGACGGCCTGTCAATCCTGGATCAGGCTATCGCCCACGCCGACCTTGATGGCGGCGGCCGGGTGACGGCCGACCAGGTGCGCGCGATGTTGGGCCTGTCCGACCGATCGGGAATTTACACGTTGCTCGGCGCGGTGCTGGCGGGCGATGCCGCCGCTTCGATTGACCAGGCACGGCAGCACTATGCGTTGGGGATCGAACCCATCGCCATGGTGCGCGGAATGATGGATTTGGTCCATGGTATCACGCTGGCGAAGGTCGCGCGGCATGAGGACGCAGCGCTAGCCGAGGACGACCGCGCGCGCATGTCCGATTGGGCGGCGCGGCTCAGCCATGGCCAGCTCCACCGGCTGTGGCAGCTGCTCACCAAGGGGCATGATGAGGTGCTGCGCGCTAATACGCCGCTCGATCATCTTGAAATGCTTTTGCTGCGGATCATTCATGCCGCGACCATGCCCGATCCGGGTGAACTGGCGCGGATGCTCGAGAAGGGTGTGCCAATGGCGGCACCTGCGGCTCCCGTAGCATCCGCTGCGGCTGTGGCGGAGACGCCGCGTGATGCCGCCACTGTCCATGCGCTGATTGAAGCGGCGCAGCGGCACCGGCTGGCGGTGCAATTTTATGACCATGGACGCGTGATCACGGTTGGCGACGATACGCTGACGCTTGCCCGGACGCCGGGTTTTGACGATGTAGCGGCACGCGAGCTGGGCGATGCGCTACATGCTGCCACCGGGCGGCGCTGGCGGGTCGAACTGGGCGAAGCTGAGGGCGCGCCGAGCCTGGGCGACGTCGCCGCCGCTTCTGCTCGCGATGCCGATGCCGCAATCCGCGATTTGCCGGTGGTAAAAGCTGCCTTTGCGGCCTTCCCCGACGCGCGCCTACTCCCCCCCGAACAGGAAGATCAAAGGAAAACGGCATGAAATCGCTCGAAGAAATGATGCAGGCCGCGCAGCAAGCTGCCGCCACCGTCCAAGCGCAAATGGCCGAAGCGCAGGCCAAACTCGACACTGTCGAAGTCGAAGGCGTGTCGGGCGGCGGTCTCGTCCGCATCCGTGCCTCGGCCAAGGGCCGGATTATCGGCATTGCGATCGACGACAGTCTAATGGTCGTCACCGAAAAGCAGATGCTCGAAGACTTGCTGGCTGCGGCGTTCAACGACGCGAGAGAGAAGGCCGATGCGGCGAGCAATGCCGAGCTGTCGAATGTGACGTCGGGCCTGCAACTGCCACCGGGGTTCAAGCTGCCGTTTTGACGCGGGGCTGAGGGGCGGTTGAAGCGGGGCGAATATACGCCATATTAGCGGTCACCGAGTAAGATGCGCGCCGTCCGTTATGCTGGCTGCGCGCCAAGGAGCAAGAGTTGAACCAGACCTACCCCCTGTTGCCGTTGCGCGATATTGTTGTGTTTCCGCAGATGATTGTGCCGCTGTTCGTCGGCCGCGACCGTTCGGTTGCCGCGCTTGAGGCGGCGATGGAAGCGGACAAAGAGATTTTCCTCGTCGCTCAGCTCGATCCGGGCGAAGACGACCCCGCGCGCGATGATTTGTACGACATGGGCGTCATCGCTTCGGTTTTGCAATTGCTGAAACTGCCCGACGGCACTGTGCGCGTGCTCGTGGAGGGCAAACGCCGTGCCAAGCTCGAAGCGTTGAACGACGAAAGCAAAGCGGTTTTTGCCGCAGTCAGCCTGATCGAAGATGTCGCTGACGAAAGCAACGAGACCGGCGCGCTGATGCGCTCGGTGCTGGACCAGTTTGAAAATTACGCCAAGCTCAACAAGAAAATGCCGTCGGAAACTGCGGTGCAATTGTCGCAGATCGATGATGCTTCGCGGCTGGCTGATGCCGTGGCGGGAAATTTGAATATCAAAGTGGCTGACAAACAGGCGTTGCTGGTTGAGCCTGCGCCGTCAAAGCGGCTCGAGATGGTGTTCGCCTTCATGGAGGGCGAGCTGGGTGTGTTGCAGGTTGAAAAGAAGATCCGCGGCCGCGTGAAACGCCAGATGGAGAAGAGCCAGCGCGAATATTATTTGAACGAGCAGCTAAAAGCCATCCAGCGCGAATTGGGCAATGATGGCGGCGAGGGCGGCGATGACCTGGGCGAGCTTCAGGAAAAAATCGACGCGCTGAAATTGTCGAAGGAAGCCAAGACGAAGGCGCTGGCCGAGCTGAAAAAGCTCCGCGCGATGGCGCCGATGTCGGCTGAGGCGACCGTCGTGCGCAATTATCTCGACACGTTGCTGGGCCTGCCTTGGGGCAAGAAAACCAAGCTGAAGAAGGATATTGCGGCGGCGCAAGCGGTGCTCGACGCCGATCATTATGCGCTGGACAAGGTCAAAGACCGCATCATCGAATATCTGGCGGTGCAGGCGCGGACCAACAAACTCAAGGGGCCGATCCTGTGCCTCGTCGGTCCGCCGGGCGTAGGTAAGACGTCGCTGGGGCGCAGCATTGCCAAAGCCACCGGGCGCGAGTTCATTCGACAGTCGCTGGGCGGTGTGCGCGATGAGGCCGAAATTCGCGGGCATCGCCGCACCTATATCGGCTCGCTGCCGGGCAAGATTGCGACCAACCTGAAAAAGGCCGGCGCGATGAACCCGTTGTTCTTGCTGGACGAGATCGACAAGCTGGGCCAGGATTTCCGCGGCGATCCCGCATCAGCGCTGCTCGAAGTGCTGGATCCGGAGCAGAATAGCAAATTCCAAGACCATTATCTGGAAGTCGACATCGACCTGTCGGACGTGATGTTCGTGACCACCGCCAATAGCCTAAATCTGCCGCAGCCGCTGCTCGACCGCATGGAGATCATCCGGCTGGAAGGCTATACCGAGGATGAAAAGGTCGAGATTGCGCAGCGCCATTTGATCGCGAAGCAGATTGAGGCGCACGGGTTGAAAACGGGCGAGTTCGAGCTGACCGAAGACGGGCTGCGTGACCTGATCCGTCATTATACGCGCGAGGCTGGCGTGCGCACGCTGGAGCGTGAAATTGCGCGGCTGGCGCGCAAGGCGCTCCGCCGGATATTGGAGGGCAAGGCCAATAGTGTCACTGTGTCTGCAGATAATTTGGCCGAGTTTGCGGGCGTTCAGAAGTTCCGCCACGGTGTCGGTGACAAGGAAGATCAGATCGGCGCGGTGACTGGCCTCGCCTGGACGGAGGTGGGCGGCGAACTGCTGACCATTGAGGCCGTTACTGCCACGGGCAAAGGGCAAGTGCGGACCACCGGCAAGCTTGGTGAAGTCATGACCGAATCGGTGCAGGCCGCGCTGTCCTTCATCAAGGCGCGCGCACCCAGCTATGGTATCCGTCCCAGCCTTTTTTCGCGCAAGGATATCCATATCCATTTGCCTGAGGGCGCGGTCCCCAAGGATGGGCCGTCGGCTGGTATTGGTATGGTCACGGCTATGGTGTCTACACTAACCGGCGTTGCGGTGCGCAAGGATGTCGCCATGACGGGCGAAGTCACGCTGCGCGGCCGTGTACTGGCCATTGGGGGTCTTAAGGAAAAGCTGCTTGCGGCGCTACGCGGCGGGATCACGACGGTGCTTATCCCACAGGAAAATGAGAAGGATTTGGCTGAAATCCCGGCAAATATCCGGGAAGGCCTGAAAATCATTCCGGTGGCGCACGTTGATGAAGTATTGGCGCTTGCGCTGGTTCAGCCCCTAGACGCGATCGAATGGACCGAGGCCGATGAACTGGCGGTGGCCCCAATCGCTCAGGCCACAGGAGACGGCGACGCATCGATACGTCACTAGGGTCCGCACCCTAAACGATTGCAATTGCTGCAATGCAGCACGAAAAATAGTGGCATTTATGCGACGAATTGGCGATTTTTTGCTTTGACAAAGGCCAGCGAAAGGCCGTTAGTGCGCGCCCATGACCAAAGTGTCATGAATCAGATTCAACACTAAATAAGGGGGTTCCCAAGGCATGAACAAGCAAGACCTGATCGCCAATGTCGCTGACGCAAGCGGCCTGTCGAAGAGCGACGCCAGCAAAGCCGTGGAAGGCGTTTTCGACGCGATCACGGGTGCGCTGAAGAAGGGCGGCGAAGTCCGTCTCGTTGGCTTCGGCACTTTTTCGGTCAGCAAGCGCAAGGCGTCGACGGGCCGCAACCCGCGCACCGGCGAAACCATGACTATCCCTGCTTCGACCCAGCCCAAATTCAAGGCCGGCAAGGCACTTAAGGATGCGGTCAACTAAGTTTGACCATATGGCTTTAGACTAAAGATATCGGGGGTCGCAGTCATCATGCTGCGGCCCTCATTTCTTTTTGGCATAGGCTGCACGCGGTTTGATCAACTTGGCGTTGCAATTGCTAAGCCTTGCCCCTAATGCGCCCGCCAGCGGTCCGGCGGATCGCTATGGGTGCGTAGCTCAGCGGTAGAGCACTCCCTTCACACGGGAGGGGTCACAGGTTCAATCCCTGTCGCGCCCACCATCTTGGCACGCCTTTACGGACAGTCGATGATTGCACCAGGCCTGACGCGTTGCTGCAAGCCCTATTCATGGGCCATTCAACGCGCTCCCGGCAAATGTGGCGCATGATCCTTCGCTTCCTCTCGCTGTTGATGCTCGCGTTCTGCGCCAGCCTGCTGGTCCCGGCCACTGCCGTGCGGGCCGACGACGAGGCCGCCTCTGCGCGCGCTGCAAAAGAGCAGGGCCAGGTGCTGCCGCTCGGGCGACTGGTGGCGATGGTGCAGGCGCGGGCTCCCTATCGCGATATGACCTATCTTGGCGGGCCGCAGTTCGATGCGCGGACCATGCGCTATGGCCTGAAGTTTCTTGATCGCAACAAGGTGATCGTGGTCATCGTCGATGCGCGTACCGGTCGGGTTGTCGGGCAGCAGCCCTGAAACTTGTGCTCGAACAGCTTGTTCATCAAGGTGCTTTTGCCGCGCGCGCGCTGATGCTAACCATCCCAACCCACAGAAACGCCGTCCCGGCCAATAAGGTGAAGCCATGCGCATTTTGATTGTCGAAGACGAACCCACCCTGGGCCCGCAGCTTAAAAACTCGCTGGAACAGGCCGGCTATGCCGTTGATCTGGCAACCGATGGCGAGGACGGGCATTTTCTGGGTTCGACCGAAAATTATGATGCTGCTATTCTTGATCTTGGCCTGCCCGAAGTTGATGGGCTGACCGTGCTCGACCGTTGGCGGCGTGAAAAGCGCAATTTTCCGGTGCTGGTACTCACCGCGCGCGATAGCTGGTCCGACAAGGTCGCTGGGCTCGATGCAGGCGCCGATGATTATCTCGCCAAGCCGTTTCAATCCGAAGAACTGATTGCGCGGTTGCGGGCGCTCATCCGCCGCGCGTCGGGCAATGCGTCGAGCGAGCTGATTGCGGGCGATGTCCGGCTTGATACGCGATCAGGCCGGGTGACGCTGGCAGGCCAATCGGTCAAGTTGACGGCGCAGGAATATAAGCTCTTGTCCTATCTGCTCCACCACAAGGGCAAGGTCGTCTCGCGCACCGAGTTGATCGAACATATCTATGATCAGGATTTCGACCGCGATTCGAACACAATCGAAGTGTTTGTGACCCGGATTCGGAAGAAACTGGGTGCGGATATCATCACCACGATCCGTGGTTTGGGGTATCAGCTCGACGATCCGCAGGGCTGATGCCCAACGCCGGGCCCACCGACATCGGCGGTTCAGCGCTAGTTTCCCGCCAGACGACCGGTTCGCTGAGCCGCCGCATGATCGGTATTGCGGCGTTGTGGATCAGCGTGCTGTTACTCGGCGGCGGCTTTGCGCTTGACCGGGTGCTTACTGGCGCGATCACGCGCAATTTCGACAGCGGGCTGGAATATGTGTTGCTGGCGATGATTCGCTCGGCAGAAATTGGTCCCGAGGGGGAAGTGCGGATGATCCAGCCGCTGGGAGACCAGCGTTTCATGGAACCCTATAGCGGCCTTTACTGGCAGATCAGCGGCAAGGGCAAAGAACCTTGGTTGTCGCGCTCGCTGTGGGACCGGCAACTCGTTTCGCCCGAAATCATCGCGATGATGACCTGCATAAGTACGACAGCAGTCAGTTTGTCGGAGAAGAGCTGCGCATCTTGGAACGGAATGTCCAGCTGCCAGGAAGTGAGACCAACTGGCGGTTCCAAGTGGCGCAGTCCCGCGCGGTGCTTGACGAACAAATTCGAGCAGTTCGTCAGACGCTGTATCCGGCACTTGGGGCGTTGGGATTGGGTCTGATTGCACTTGCGGCGCTGCAAACTATTTATGGCCTGTGGCCGCTGCGCCACTTGAGCGCCGCAATCGCAACGCTGCGCCGGGGAGAGGCTGCACGGCTTGCGCAGCCAATGCCTAACGAAGTGCAGCCGGTGGTCGACGAATTGAACGCGCTGTTGGCGCACAGCGAGAAGCAGGCCGAAGAAGCGCGCACCCATGCGGGCAATCTGGCGCATGCGCTAAAAACCCCGCTTGCGGTGCTAGTGTCGAGTGCGGCCTCGTCAGCGCCCGATCTGGCCGACACAGTGAAGCGTGAGGCAGCAACGATGCGGCGGCAGGTCGATCATCATCTGGCGCGCGCTCGTGTCGTCGGGCGGCGCGGCTCGGCGCAGGCGCGGTGCAAGGTGTGGGACAGTGTGGACAGCGTCGAACGCGCGATCGGGCGACTGTATCCAGACTTGCGCATTGATGCCGACGGCGACCGCGAACTGATGGCGCGGGTTGAGCGGCAGGACCTGGACGAGCTGGTCGGCAATCTTTTGGAAAATGCCGCCAAATATGGCGGAGGCAGCGTTTTTGTGACGGTAGCACGCGCCGACGGCATGGCCGAAATCGCGGTCGAGGATGACGGTCCCGGAATCGACCCGGCCGACCGCTTGCGCATCTTCGACCGTGGTGTGCGGCTCGACAGCGGAAAACCCGGGACGGGGCTCGGTCTGGCCATTGTCCGCGATGTCGCGGAGCTTTATGGCGGTACTATCATGCTTGAGGACAGCGAGGATATGGGCGGACTGCTGGTGCGGTTGCGGCTGCCCGCGGGGTAGCGCTATTTTTCGCGCAACTGTTCGTGGTGGCGGATCACCTCGTCGATGACGAAACGCAGGAATTTCTCGGAAAATTCCGGATCCAAATTGGCGTCGCGCGCGAGCGCGCGGAGCCGTTCGATCTGTTGGTCCTCGCGCCCGGGATCAGCGGGGGGCAAAGCGAGGCGGGCCTTGAGCTCGCCCACCGCTTGGGTGATTTTGAAGCGCTCGGCCAGCATGAAGACAAGCGCGGCGTCGATATTGTCGATGCTCTGGCGATAGCGTGCCAGCTGGTCGTCACTCATCCCGATGCTCCCGATATTCCGCTTGCTCAAATGCCTGCGCGGGATGGCGCGCGCAAGGTGAAAGTCATTGCAATACCGGCAGAGGACGGCCATTGGCCGAGATCATGACCGCTGAAATCCACCGCTTGCACGCCGACCGTCCGCCCTCGCTGGAGCCAATGATGGCGATGGTTGCGGCCGACATGCATGATGTGAATGCAGTGATCCTTGACCGGATGCAATCCGAAGTGCCGTTGATCCCCGAACTTGCGGGCCATTTGATCGCGGGCGGGGGCAAACGGATGCGGCCGATGCTAACGCTGGCCTGTGCACAACTGCTGGATTATCCCGGTCGGCGGCACTGCAAATTGGCGGCGGCGGTGGAGTTTATTCACACCGCGACGCTGCTCCACGACGATGTCGTCGACGGATCGGACCTGCGGCGCGGCAAAAAAACTGCCAACCTCATTTGGGGTAATAGCGCCAGCGTGCTAGTGGGTGATTTCCTGTTCAGCCGCGCCTTTGAATTGATGGTCGAAGACGGCTCGCTCAAGGTGCTCAAAATCCTCTCGCGCGCCTCTGCCGTGATCGCGGAGGGCGAGGTTAATCAGCTGTCGGCGCAGCGCCGGGTTGAAACCAGCGAAGACCAGTATCTCGCGATCATCGGTGCCAAGACCGCTGAGCTTTTCGCTGCGGCCAGCAAAATCGCGGCTGTTGTTGCAGAGTCCGATGAAGCGACCGAGGCGGCGCTGGATGCTTATGGCCGCAACCTTGGTATCGCATTCCAGCTGGTGGACGATGCCATCGACTATGTCTCTGACGCGGCCACCATGGGCAAGGGCGTCGGCGATGATTTCCGCGACGGCAAGGTAACACTGCCCGTGATACTGGCTCACGCGCGGGGCGATGCCGAGGAACGCGAATTTTGGCGACAGGCGATGATCGGGCATAAGGTGTCCGATGAAGATCTGGCGCATGCGACCCGGCTGCTCGCCAAACATGGCGCAATCGCCGACACGCTGGCCGCGCGCGCCACTATGGCCAGCGCGCGGTCGATGGCGC